>NZ_CAWPQZ010000021.1:0-60052 GCF_963889785.1 Vibrio sp. S12_S33
ATGAATTGACTGTGTCAAAATCAAGTAAACTTGATTCTGATTGGTCACTCAGTTCATTGATAAATCTTTTTCGATTATCATCAACGAGTGCCCACACAGATTGATAGGTTTATATTGTTAAAGAGCGATCTTCGTTTGGTTGCCGTGGCTTCCTTGGAAGAGGGGGCCATTCTAGCGATATAATTTTTTGTGTCAAACACTTTTTTAAATTATTTCGTTTTACCAATTTGGCCTACTGATTGACTCGCTAGTGGGCTTGAACCCTTACTGGCTGTGCCGTGTCAGTGAGGCGGCATTATAGGGAGATAAAATATGATGGCAAGCCATTTTTAATAAAAACTGACAAAAACAGGTTGTTTGATTAAATATCCGTCGAAAGTGCACAAAAGAAGGTTTTTAGCCTTCTCTTAGTTATGATTGAATAGCAATATCTATATAAAGGCATATGCATCAGCGAACATTCGATCACTTTTGGCTTGTTTATACTGAGTAAACTGTTCTCTTGCCGAGCCTGCCATTTCAAAACGACCTGCAATATAGATATCGTAGTCTTCTAAAGACTCAAAGTCTTCACTAATTGCCTGAAGTACATTACCAACTTTACCGCTCCAAACTTCATCTGCGTTTTCAACAACAGGCACAAAATGTATGTTATCAAATTGCTGTGCAATATCCTTTAGTTCATCTTGCGCATACAACTGGCAGCTATCTTTGGCTCCCCAGTATAAATAGATAGGTGTTGTTTTATTTCGACTTATACATTGATCGAGGATTGAACGCACGTAGCTAAAACCTGTCCCCCCTGCAATCAAAAGCAGAGGTCGCTCACTTTCTTTGAGCCATGCTTCACCGTGTGGAGCATCGATACTTACAGTCCCATTGCCATTCAAAACCGCTTTCATCATTTCTACAACTTCAAATGCATAAGCATTGTGCTCTGCTGCACCAATATGCAATTCCAACTCACCATTATGGCGGCAAGGGCTACTTGCAATTGAAAATGGACGTTTATCTTTTTCACCCATTTCAACCATCAAATACTGTCCAGCTTTGAAAGTCAAAGCTGTTTCAGGATTAAGAATTATTTTATACGTATTACAAGCTAATGGTTCAATAGACTGCACTTTACATTGAATGGTCATGTTCTTCCTCTTACTTACTCAGCGAAAGTAAGTACTAAATTACTTTTTGCAAAAGCTAGGCAAGGGAATATCCAACCTTGTTGTTGCTCACTATCCGTCAACATTGGTTCAAGGTTGTATTCCACTTCACCTTCTAATTTTTTGCACATACACATAGCGCATGCGCCTATATGACAGCGGTTCGGAAAGCTGATGTTATTATTGAGTGCAGCTTCCAATATGGTTTGTCTGTCTTGAACATCGAAACTATCGCCTTTAGGCAGTAAGATCACGCTGTAGGTCATAAAATATCTAATTCATCCCACAATGAATCAATTTTACCGACAAGTTGCGCATCTTTTTTAATTGGTGTTCCCCACTCCCTCTGAACCTCATCACCTAATTTATTGGTTGCATCTAAAGCCAATTTAGAACATCGGCCTGATTGTGCTTTGAGCTGGATAGTATCGCGCGCAGGATCCATGCGAGTGGTGATAGCCCAGATTACATCATTCCAGTCACGGGCATTAACATCTTCATCACACAGCACAATAAATTTTGCGTCAGTGAACCGCCCTAAGAATGACCAAACACCTTGTAATACTGTTATAGATTGTCCTGCGCTTTGCTTCTTCATCGTGATAGTTACAAAGCGATTATCTTGAGGTGCTAACGGCAGGTAGACATCAATAATTTCTGGATGCAGTGTTTTTAACTGTTCTATATGCTCAGAGCAAATACTTGCTGTTTCCAATTCCAAAACTTCGGCGGAACTTAACGATTCTACATCCCATTTGATGGTTGCATCGAGGCCCATCTTTGAGCCTAAACCAACAACCGGAGAAGCAAAGTCTAATGAATCAATCGGAGTGTGTTCAATGAACAATGTATCTCGGACCGGCTCCATATGCTCTGTCATCGCTTGTGTTACTGAGCTCCAATCTCGGGCATTCACCGATTCATCACAAACAATCACATATTTGGTATACATAAATTGACGTAAGAATGACCATACTCCCATCATGACCCGTTTCGCATGGCCAGGATACTGTTTCTTCATTGTCACCACAGCCATTCGATACGAACAACCTTCGGGTGGTAAATAGAAGTCAACAATTTCAGGGAATTGCTTTTGGAGTATTGGTACGAAAACCTCATTAAGTGCCACGCCTAACACAGCAGGTTCATCCGGCGGGCGCCCCGTGTAAGTACTGTGATAGATTGGATTTTTACGCATCGTAATATGAGTGACGGTAAATACATGATGTTTTTCTACTTCATTATAGTAACCAGTGTGGTCACCATAAGGTCCTTCATCAGCAAATTCGTTTGGATCGATGTAGCCTTCCAGCACAATTTCAGCACTGGCAGGCACGTCTAGATCATTGCTAATTGATTTAACGACTTCGGTTTTGCTACCACGGAGCAAGCCTGCAAAAGCGTATTCAGAAAGTGTATCGGGAACGGGGGTTACCGCGCCTAAAATGGTTGCCGGATCTGCACCAAAGGCCACAGAAACTGGGAAATTTTCCCCAGGGTGAGTTTCCATCCAATCTCTTAGATCCAGAGCACCACCTCGGTGAGCAAGCCAGCGCATGATAATTTTATTTTTACCTAGCTTCTGCTGACGATAAATCCCGAGATTTTGTCTCTTCTTATTAGGCCCTTTGGTCACCGTTAAACCCCAAGTAAGGAGCGGTGCAACATCGTCAGCCCAACAACTCATCACTGGAATTTTATCTAGATCAACTTGCTCACCCTGCCAGATCACTTCTTGGCAAAATGCTTTACGCAAACGTTTAGTCGGCATATTAAGCACCTGTTTAAAAACTGGTAGCTTATCAATCGCATCCTTAAAACCTTTCGGTGGCTCCGGCTCTTTGAGATAAGCCAACAATTTACCTACTTCTCGTAGTTCTTGAACCTCTTGACGCCCCATACCAATAGCCACACGCTCTGGCGTACCGAACAGGTTGGTCAGTACGGGAAAATTGTAACCGATAGGATTTTCAAACAACAAAGCAGGACCAGCAGCACGCAAAATACGATCGCTGATCTCCGTCATTTCATAATGAGGGTCGATGGGGTGAGTTATGCGCTTCAATTGACCGATTTTTTCTAGGTGGTCAATGAACTCACGTAAATCCTTAAAACTCATAGGCCTACTGCATGGCTGGTTAAACTGCATGCAGTATACCAAAAACAAACGTGAGACGATCCCCAATTTTAATGAGGTTATTGCGAGAGCACCTGCAAAATATTATGGCTTTTTACTCGATGATTACTAGATACTAATTCTTTCAGCCAATTTGACTGCCCTTGTTCAACCAATGCACTAGCTACAAGAGATACATCATCATTGGTTGACATTTTTGCGATCAAAAACTCACGAACTAACGGTGGCATCGGCTCTATTCGCACTAACTCATCAATCGCTTGTATTTTTAAGCTTGGGTTTTCACTGGCTAGTATTATCTGACTGATGGCAAACTCGTTGCCAACACTAGCTAGACGAACCAATTCTTGTTCAAGATGGAAGTCAGCCCGCATTAGCCAGAGCAACTTATATATGTCTGGATTTTCGCTCACTTGAGCTAAACGCACCATCACTTGAGAAGATGGCAACCAACTTGTCACCGATTCAGAGGTCAATTGAGCAGCAAGATACAAAAGCGCTTCCGTTGATAAACGGTCTAATTCACGGATCAATAACGCTTCTCGTATACGCACCTGATTGGCACTGCCAGATAGCCAGGTTTTTAATATCAAATCTTTCTGCTCTACCTTGATCAAAAAATCGAGAATGGTTTGCTCTTGCTGCTGCTTTTTAATTAAGCGGTTTGCTATAGAGGGAGAATTAAAAGCAGGCGTTGAAAATTCATACCCCTCTTCTTTTTCCACTACTTGATAAGTCGGTACTATTGCTTGTTGAGATTCGACAAAGATAAGCATTTTCGGCGTTAGAGTGAGATTCAACTGCTCTATTTTCTGCAATAAAAGAAAACGCACAGCTTCTTGCTGCGGTAATGCTAAACGCTGTAACGCAAAATTCAGAGAATCAACTTCATCAAGCATCACATACTGCAGTAATTCCGCTGTTTTATTGCGAATTGACTCTTCTTGTAGCCATTGTTGGGCATTAGCTGACGGCATTTCAATTGCCAACGCTGTGGGCGTCGCCTGCAACAAAACAGCCGAAAGGAGAAGTGACGACAACATTCCTTGTTGCATGTTAACCTCCTTGTAACATTTCATCCATTGTGAAAGGTTATTGAGGATAATGCAAATAAAAACACCACCTAAGTAGGTGGCGTTCGCAAAGTATAACTTAGCTGTCGTTATTGACGACGCATTGCATCAAAAAACTCATCGTTAGTTTTCGTCATTGCAAGCTTATCAATAAGGAATTCCATCGCATCCGACTCACCCATAGGATGAACGATCTTACGTAGAATCCACATTTTTTGCAGTTCATCGGTCTTAGTTAACAACTCTTCACGACGAGTACCACTGCGGTTGAAATCAATCGCTGGGAATACACGTTTTTCTGCAATCTTACGGTTAAGGTGCAGTTCCATGTTACCTGTACCTTTAAACTCTTCGTAGATAACTTCATCCATTTTAGAGCCTGTATCCACAAGTGCAGTCGCGATAATGGTTAAACTACCACCCTCTTCGACATTACGAGCGGCACCGAAGAAACGTTTAGGACGATGCAGTGCGTTAGCGTCGACACCACCAGTCAATACCTTACCAGATGAAGGAACAACAGTGTTGTAAGCACGAGCTAAGCGGGTAATTGAGTCAAGCAAGATAACAACGTCTTTCTTATGCTCAACCAGACGCTTCGCTTTTTCAATTACCATTTCAGCAACTTGAACGTGGCGGGAAGCAGGTTCATCAAACGTCGATGCAATCACTTCACCTTTTACCAAACGTTGCATTTCAGTAACTTCTTCAGGGCGTTCATCGATAAGCAGCACCATCAACTCACATTCTGGGTGGTTGTTAGCAATACTTTGTGCAATGTTCTGTAACAACATGGTTTTACCCGCTTTTGGCGGAGCAACAATCAAACCACGCTGACCTTTACCGATAGGTGAAGCAAGATCGAGAACACGTGCGGTAATATCTTCTGTCGAACCATTACCACGCTCCATGATCATACGCTCGTTAGCGTGAAGAGGTGTTAAGTTCTCGAATAAGATTTTATTACGTGCGTTATCAGGCTTATCACGGTTAACCGTGTTAACTTTCAGCAAAGCAAAGTAACGCTCACCTTCTTTGGGTGGACGGATTTTACCCGCTACTGAGTCACCAGTGCGTAAGTTGAAACGACGAATTTGGCTTGGTGATACGTAAATATCGTCAGGACCAGCTAGGTATGAGCTGTCGGCACTGCGAAGAAAACCAAAACCGTCTTGAAGAATTTCCAAGACCCCGTCGCCAAATATGTCTTCACCACTTTTTGCGTGCGCTTTTAGGATGGAGAAGATAATGTCTTGTTTTCTTAGACGCGCTAGGTTTTCGAGGCCTAGGCTCTCACCAAGTTTCACAAGATCAGACACTGGTCTGTTCTTCAATTCTGTTAGATTCATTGTGGTGGATACTTGTTTAGTCAAAATAGGATCTATTTTCTAGTTAAGATGGATTTTGGTCTCAGGGTCGACCAAGAAGTGAACACTTGTCTAATTAACGTGCGATAAACTAGCACTAAATACTAGCCTAGTCTAGAGTTTGTTTAATTTCAAAAAACAAAGCCGTACATCAAAAATGTACGGCCTTATGATACCAGTTATAGGTTAGCGTCCAAAAACTCTTTTAACTGAGTTTTTGATAACGCGCCTACTTTCGTTGCTGCAACACTACCATTTTTAAACAGCAATAGCGTTGGGATGCCACGAATACCAAACTTAGGTGGAGTACCTGCGTTGTGGTCGATATTTAATTTACCGATAGTCAGTTTGCCTTCGTACTCTTCTGCAATTTCATCCAGAATTGGGGCAATCATCTTACAAGGACCACACCATTCTGCCCAAAAATCAACAAGAACTGGGCCTGCAGCTTTGATTACATCGTTCTCAAAACCTTCATCCGTAAGCTGCAAAATCTTATCGCTCATCTTCCACTCCAATGTGTTTTTCTGAACTGGTTGTAAGCTAACCAGTAAATAGATGCTCTATTGGAATGTATTTACTTTCGTATTGCAAGCTTAAGCTGATATTCTATAGCAATGAAAAAGACGCATATCACAGAGCAAAAGTTCGCCGATTTGGGATTAAACCCTCAAGTTGTTGAAGGATTGGAGAAAAAAGGGTTCGATTATTGTACCCCGATCCAAGCCTTGGCGTTGCCGGTACTGCTCACCGGCCAAGACATTGCAGGCCAGGCCCAAACTGGGACTGGTAAAACGCTTGCGTTTCTTACTGCTACTTTTAACCATTTGCTTACCACCCCTGAACATGAGGGACGTAAACCGACTCAGCCTCGTGCCATTATCATGGCTCCTACGCGTGAGCTAGCGATCCAGATTTACAATGATGCAGAACCACTGATTGCTAGCACTGGCATTAAAGCCGCGTTAGCGTATGGCGGTGAAAGCTATGATAAACAGTTAACCAAGTTACAAGGTGGTGTGGATGTATTGATCGGTACCACTGGCCGTATCATTGATTTCTACAAGCAGCACGTATTTAACTTAAACAACATTCAAGCAGTTGTACTTGATGAAGCCGATCGCATGTTCGACCTCGGTTTTATTAAAGATATTCGTTTCTTGTTCCGCCGTATGCCAGAACCAAAAGATCGTTTGAACATGCTTTTCTCAGCAACCTTGTCATATCGTGTGCAAGAGTTAGCTTTTGAACACATGAACAACCCAGAGCACGTGGTAGTAGAGCCTGAGCAAAAAACAGGTCATCGTATTCAAGAAGAGCTTTTCTACCCTTCTAATGAACACAAGATGGCATTATTACAGACCATTATCGAAGAAGATTGGCCAGAGCGCGCCATTATTTTTGCTAATACTAAATACCGTTGTGATTCAATCTGGGGACACTTAGCTGCAGATGGTCACCGTGTAGGTTTGCTAACGGGTGATGTTCCACAGAAAAAACGTGAAAAAATCCTTGAGCAATTCACAACTGGTGAAGTTGATATTCTCGTCGCAACAGATGTCGCCGCTCGTGGTTTGCATATTCCACAAGTAACTCACGTATTTAACTATGATTTACCCGACGATTGCGAAGATTACGTTCACCGCATTGGCCGTACCGGTCGAGCAGGAGCAAGTGGTCATTCCATCAGTTTTGCATGTGAAGAATATGCCATTAACTTAACGGCGATTGAAGAATACACCGGACACGCGATTCCTGTATCCGACTACGATGCTTCAGCTCTCATTGAAGACCTTCCAGCACCAATACGTATGCGTAGTCGCAACCCGCAACAACGTCGTACCAATAATAACGGTCCTCGTTCTGGCAATAATCGCAAGCCGCAAAACCGTCGACCACGTCAACCGCATCAGAATAAGAGTTCTTAATTCATTTATGAGCAAAGCCGCCTCTTCTCCACTCTATGCTGCCATCGACCTTGGGTCGAACAGTTTTCATATGCTCATTGTGCGTCATATCAATGGTAGTGTGCAGACCATGGCCAAAATAAAGCGTAAGGTTCGCTTAGCTGCTGGGTTAAACGATAACAACCAACTCAACCATGAAGCCATGCAAAGCGGATGGGACTGCTTAAGCTTATTTGCGGAACGACTGCAAGACATACCCGCCAGCAATATTCGTATTGTTGGTACTGCCACACTACGCACTGCGACTAACGTTGATTTGTTCTTAACCAAAGCCAATAGCATCTTAGGCCATCGAATTAACGTTATCTCTGGTGAAGAAGAAGCTGCCACTATCTACAAAGGAGTAGCTCATACTTCTGGTGGCTTAGGACGTCGCTTAGTGGTCGATATTGGTGGTGCCAGTACCGAACTCATTATTGGTGAAGGTTTTGAAGCCAAAGCCCTAACCAGTCTAAAAATGGGTTGTGTAACTTGGCTTGAACGTCATTTTAAAGATCGACAGCTCAACGTCACCAATTTCAATCAAGCGATTGAAGCTGCCAAGCAAACTCTAGAACCAATTCTTGATCAATACTCTCAGTTGGGATGGGATGTTTGTGTCGGTGCCAGCGGCACAGTACAAGCACTACAAGAAATTATGTTAGCGCAAGGTATGGATGAGGTGATCACTCATGCCAAGCTCAAACGCTTGCAAAAACAAGCGATGTTGGCCGACCATTTAGAAGAGCTAGAGATCGAAGGCTTAACCCTAGAGAGAGCGTTAGTTTTCCCAAGTGGTCTTTCCATTTTGATTGCTATCTTTGAGTTACTCAACATTGAGTCAATGACTTTAGCTGGAGGCGCACTACGCGAAGGCTTAGTTTATGAGATGGTCGACGAATTACGCCAAGACGATATTCGAGCTCGTACGATTAACAGTGTGCAAGCTCGATATCAAATTGATACTGAATACGCCCAGCAAGTTTCTAAACTGACGTTATCACTACTGCAACAGTGTGGTGGTGAAGATTGGGTTGCGGAACCACAAGCTGCAATGCTGCTATCAACGGCAGCACAATTACATGAAATCGGCTTAGCGATCGATTTCAAAAAAGGGGGCGAACACAGCGCCTACCTACTACAAAACCTCGATCTACCCGGTTATACGCGAGCACAAAAGCACTTTTTAGCTGAAGTGGTGCGCCGTTATCGTGAACAGCTTTATTCATTGCCAGAACAACACGCGCTGTCTGCAAACAGTGGTAAACGAGTTTTACGTCTACTACGCCTTGCTGTATTACTTAGCCATCGCCGAAATAGTCAGTTAGAGCCGACCTTCACGCTTCATGCGCAAGACGATCAGCTCACACTCACTTTGCAAGCAAGTTGGTTAAAAGCCAATCCTCTTACTGCAGCAGAATTAGAGATAGAGGCTAACCGTCAAACCGATATTGGTTGGCCGCTAGCTATCGAAAATAGCTAAAACAATATCAATAAAAAAGCCCGAGCACTCACCATACTCGGGCTTTTTATATTTGGCACTATTTATAGAGAAACTTATTGCGCTTTCATACCAACTGTACGAAAACCAGAGTTCACTGCCGTCAGCTTCTTAATTAAATAATTAAGTAATACGCCGTACATAGGTACAAATAAACCTAAACTAATCACTAGTTTAAAACCGTAATCAACCAACGCGATTTCAGTCCAATGTTCGGCCATAAATGGATCAGGGCTTTGGTAAAATGCAATAGCAAAAAAGGCGATGGTATCGAGAGCATTACCAAATAGCGTCGAACAGGTCGGTGCCACCCACCACTGCTTCATTTGGCGTAAGCGGTTAAAGACATGAACATCCATAATTTGTCCAAGCAAGTAAGCCATAAAGCTCGCAATCGCAATCCGCGCGACAAACAGGTTAAATTCCTGTAAGTGAGCCACTCCTTGATATTGACCTTCAAAGAACACCACCGACAAAAAGTACGACACAGCCAGTGCCGGTAACATCACTAAGAAGATAATCTTACGGGCCAATGGCGCACCAAAAATGCGCACGGTTAAGTCTGTCGCTAGAAAAATAAACGGAAATGTAAATGCCCCCCAGGTCGTATGGAAACCAAACACCGTAAAGGGTAATTGAACAAGGTAGTTGCTTGAAGCAATAATGATCAAATGAAACAGCACCAATAGTGCCAAAGCTTTGCGCTGCTGCGCAGGGGTAAAGTTATTCATACTGTACCTTTTTAGTTTGTTTTGGGGGCGAGGGAACCCAAATTGAAGAAAAATCTTCTGTGAATAAATGGTATGGCCAAGCATGAAAACTCAGCGGGCGGCGATTATACATTAATCAATTTACGCTGCAAGTGACTCCAAAAAAGCAAACGTTTAAGCTAATAAACTTTCTTTACGCTATTTTTATAGTTGGTAGCATTTTCCTTTATCACTTATGATCAAGCTTTCTCTTGTGAAGATCTGAAAGATCATGCTACTCTTCGCCTCCATTTTTTCTGGCCTAATTTTCCATCAAACTTGATGTGACTGTCGTGGTCAGTGTTATCTTTTATAATGTTGATAGACATATTATCAACATTCAATCCAAACCTTAAAGTGGAACAGAACTGATGGGCAAAGGTACTCTTTATATCGTCTCTGCACCGAGTGGCGCAGGCAAATCTAGCTTGATCTCTGCAATGTTGGAAACCAACCCAGCTTATGCAATGAAAGTGTCTGTTTCCCATACTACTCGCAGCATGCGTCCTGGCGAACAAGATGGCGTACACTATCACTTTGTTCAAAAAGAGCAGTTTAAAACACTCATTGCCCAGGGTGAATTTTTAGAGCATGCGGAAGTGTTTGGTAACTACTACGGTACTTCTCGTATTTGGATTGAAAATAACTTAGATAAAGGAATTGATGTGTTCTTGGATATTGACTGGCAAGGTGCCCGTCAAATTCGAGAGCAGATGCCACTTGCAAAAAGCGTGTTCATTTTGCCGCCATCAAACGGTGAATTAGAGCGTCGCCTTAACACTCGTGGTCAAGACAGCGAAGCGGTTATCGCCAAGCGCATGGCTGAAGCAAAATCTGAAATTTCTCATTATGATGAATACGATTATTTGATCATTAACGATGATTTCGACACTGCCCTGATTGATTTTAAAGCCATCATTCGAGCAGAAAGATTGAAGCAAGACAAGCAAGCTGCTAAATATAACGGCATGCTTAAAGCACTATTGGCTGAATAACCTCAGCCACAAACTGATATAGAGCAGTCTAATTGCTAGAATCTAGTATCGTTAGACTGTATACTTTCTCGTCATTCAAAAATTTAGTTAACTATTTGGAGTTCTCATGGCACGCGTAACTGTTCAAGACGCTGTTGAAAAAGTTGGCAACCGTTTCGACCTAGTTCTGATTGCGGCTCGCCGCGCACGTCAAATGCAAACTGGCGGTAAAGATTCACTTGTGCCAGAAGAGAACGATAAGACGACAGTTATCGCTCTTCGCGAAATTGAAGAAGGTCTTATCACGAAAGATGTACTTGATGCACGTGAGCGTCAAGAGCAACAAGAGCAAGAAGCAGCAGAATTGGCCGCAGTAAGCAGCATCGCTCACAACCGTTAATTCTGACATTCAAATTCAACAACCTTCCGGGCCTATAATTTGTACCTATTTGATAGCCTTAAAGACGTTGTACAAGAATATCTAACAGAGCCTCAAGTTGAGGCTCTGCGTCAATCTTATGTTGTCGCACGTGAGGCTCATGAAGGGCAGACACGTTCCAGCGGCGAGCCTTATATCATTCACCCTGTTGCTGTTTCTCGTATCTTGGCCGAAATGCGTCTAGATTTAGAAACGCTTCAAGCGGCATTGCTACATGATGTCATTGAAGATTGCGACGTCACCAAAGACGATCTCGAAAATCAATTTGGCCATGCCGTGGCAGAACTGGTGGATGGCGTTTCCAAGCTCGACAAACTTAAATTCCGTGACCGCAAAGAAGCACAAGCTGAGAACTTTCGTAAGATGGTGCTCGCAATGGTGCAAGATATTCGCGTTATTCTTATCAAACTTGCTGATCGCACACATAACATGCGCACTCTGGGCGCTCTGCGACCTGATAAAAAACGTCGTATTGCCCGCGAAACGCTAGAGATTTACGCCCCACTTGCTCATCGTTTGGGTATCCATAACATCAAGACTGAACTCGAAGAGCTTGGCTTTGAAGCTCTGTATCCCAATCGCTATCGTGTTCTAAAAGAAGTGGTAAAGTCAGCGCGTGGTAATCGAAAAGAAATGATCCAGCGTATCCATAGTGAAATTGAAGGCCGTCTGCAAGACGTTAACCTGCAAGTTCGCGTGGTTGGCCGTGAAAAAAACCTGTTCTCTATCTACAACAAGATGAAAACCAAAGAGCAGCGCTTTCATACCATCATGGATATCTACGCATTTCGAGTCATCGTTGATAGTGCCGATACATGCTATCGTGTGTTAGGACAAGTACACAGCCTTTACAAGCCTCGTCCAGGTCGTATGAAGGATTATATTGCCGTACCAAAAGCGAATGGCTATCAATCACTTCATACTTCAATGGTTGGCCCTCACGGTGTGCCTGTTGAAGTCCAAATCCGAACGGAAGATATGGATCAAATGGCGGACAAAGGGGTTGCGGCGCATTGGTCTTATAAAGGCAATGCTGACCGCACTGGTACCACTGCGCAAATCAAAGCGCAGCGTTGGATGCAAAGCCTACTTGAGCTTCAACAAAGTGCTGGTAACTCATTTGAATTTATTGAAAACGTAAAATCTGATCTCTTCCCTGATGAGATTTATGTCTTTACTCCAAAAGGTCGCATTGTTGAACTACCTGTCGGTGCAACCGCCGTTGATTTTGCTTACGCAGTTCATACCGACGTTGGCAATACTTGTGTTGGTACACGTGTAGATCGCAACCCATACCCACTGAGCAAAGCCCTAAAAAATGGCCAAACAATAGAAATCATCAGTGCACCTGGTGCTCGTCCTAACGCTGCTTGGCTTAACTACGTAGTAACCTCTCGTGCACGTACGAAGATCCGTCAAGTACTCAAAACGATGCGTCGCGAAGAATCAATCACTCTCGGCCGCCGTTTACTAAACCATGCGTTAGGCGATCTCTCACTGAGTGATATCAATGAGAGCAATATCAAACACGTATTAGGCGAACTAAAAATTGCCTCCGTCGATGATCTCCTTGCTGCCATTGGTTTGGGAGAACTGATGAGCATTGTCATTGCGCGCCGCTTATTGGGCGATGCTGATGAACTGACCGAAGTGCAAAGCAGTGATGGAAAGCCGAGGAAAAAACTACCAATCCGTGGCGCTGAAGGAATTTTGCTGACCTTTGCGAACTGCTGTCACCCTATTCCAGATGATCACATCATTGCTCATGTCTCTCCGGGACGTGGTTTAGTCGTGCACCGTGAAACTTGTCCAAATGTCCGTGGCTATCAACGAGAACCGGACAAATACATGGCAGTGGAATGGTCGAAAGATTATGACCAAGAGTTCATTACCGAGCTTAAAGTGGATATGCAAAACCACCAAGGTGCTTTAGCGGCATTGACCAATGTGATCTCAAAAACGGGATCAAACATTCATGGTCTATCAACAGAAGAGCGTGATGGTCGTTTGTATACGGTAACGGTACTACTGACCACAAAAGATCGCATTCACTTGGCTGGCATTATGAAGAAAATTCGCGTGATGCCTCATGCACTCAAAGTGCGACGTAGAAAGAACTAAAGATCAAAACGTGCCCTTGATGCTGATGCTCAAGGGCATTTTTATTTCCATACAAGCTAAATTTTTTATGAATATCGAACGATACCAACGAATCCAACAAGTATTAAAAGCTCGTCAACCAGACCTCACCCTATGCCTAGAGGAAGTTCACAAACCCAACAATGTGTCAGCGGTTATCCGCACCGCGGATGCAACTGGCATACATAAAATACATGCCGTGTGGCCAGATAAAAAAATGCGCACTCTAACCCATACTTCAGCGGGGGCAAGAAACTGGGTCGAGGTCGATACCCATGACACCATCGGCGATGCGGTAAGTGAATTAAAAAACCAAGGCATGCAGGTATTAGTGACGCATTTATCAGATAGCGCTGTGGATTTTAGAGAGATTGATTACACCAAACCGACCGCCATCATTTTAGGCGGTGAAAAAAATGGGATCACTCAACAAGCGTTAGATCTCGCAGACCAAGACATCATCATTCCCATGGTAGGTATGGTGCAATCACTCAATGTTTCTGTCGCCAGTGCTTTGATTCTGTATGAAGCACAGCGTCAACGCCAAGCGGCAGGCATGTATGACCGAGAAAAGAGTCTCCTACCGAGGCAAACCATTCAACGCATTATTTTTGAACGTGGTCATCCAGTCTTAGCCAAAGTGGCCAAACGTAAGGGGTTACCCTACCCCGAATTAGACCATGTAGGACAAATTGTGGCGGATGAAGCTTGGTGGCAGGCGATGCAAAGCAAGTAACCTCAACTCACCTTATTTTATCCTGTACAAAAAAACAGTTAGATGATTGAATAACAACAAAATGAACTGTTAACGAGCCACTTTATGTCACAGCTACTTTCTGCAATTCCTTTAACCTCACTCTCTGGAGTGGGGGCAAAAGTGGCTGAGAAGCTCAGTAAAATTGGCTTGAATAACGTTCAAGACCTGCTGTTTCATCTTCCTTTACGCTACGAAGACCGAACTCGTATCTACCCAATAGCCAAACTTCACCCTGGGCTTTGGGCTGCTGTACAAGGTAAAGTGATGACCGTTGATACGGTATTTGGTAAACGTAAAATGCTGACGGTTAAAATCAGCGATGGCAATGGTACGATCACACTGCGTTTTTTTAATTTCACAGCAGGAATGAAAAATAACTTTTCGGAAGGTAAGCTAGTACACGCTTACGGCGAAATAAAGCGCGGTGGTTTTGGATTAGAAATTGTCCACCCTGATTACAAATTCCATATCCCACAGCAACAACCAGATATTGAAGCCAGCTTAACACCGGTTTACCCAACCACCGATGGTCTGCGCCAATTGACGCTGCGCACCCTAACAGATCAAGCTCTCGATTTACTCGATAAAGCCGCAGTGCAAGAGTTACTGCCTTCCGGTTTATACGATCACCAATTAACGCTAGCCCAAGCGCTGCACATCATCCATCGCCCACCAACTGACATCAATCTCGAACTGTTTGATGAAGGTAAACACCCGGCACAAATTCGCTTAATCATCGAAGAATTACTTGCGCAGAATCTTTCGATGTTGGCAGTTCGTAGCCAAGGGCAACAAGATATTGCACTGCCACTGACAGAATCTGCAAACCTCAAACAGCAGCTACTTAAACAACTGCCTTTTTCGCCAACCAATGCTCAGACACGTGTGGTGCAAGAGATCGAAGCTGACCTTGCCAAACCACACCCGATGATGCGCTTGGTTCAAGGTGATGTTGGTTCCGGTAAAACATTAGTGGCAGCGTTGGCCGCTCTACGCGCGATAGAACATGGATATCAGGTTGCGTTAATGGCCCCCACCGAATTACTGGCCGAGCAACATGCGATCAATTTTGCCAACTGGTTTGAAAATATGGGCATTACTGTTGGCTGGCTGGCGGGTAAACTAAAAGGAAAAGCCAAAGAAACTGAACTTGCGCGTATTGCTAGCGGCGAGGCAAAAATGGTAGTAGGTACTCACGCACTGTTCCAAGAACATGTGCAATTCCACCATTTGGCTCTGGTGATCATTGATGAACAACATCGCTTTGGTGTCCACCAGCGTTTGGAACTGCGAGAAAAAGGAGCCAAACAAGGGGCTTATCCGCATCAGCTAATTATGACGGCCACACCGATTCCACGCACACTGGCCATGACCGCCTATGCTGACTTAGAAACCTCAGTGATTGATGAACTGCCACCGGGGCGAACCCCCATTCAAACGGTCGCCATTCCTGATACCAAACGTGATGACATCGTCGAACGAGTGCGTAACGCCTGCCTCAATGAAGGAAAACAAGCCTATTGGGTTTGTACCTTAATTGATGAATCAGAAGTATTAGAAGCACAAGCTGCGGCAGATACCGCTGAAGAACTGCAACGAACACTGCCCGATGTCAAAATTGGCTTAGTGCATGGCAGAATGAAGCCAGCTGAAAAACAGGCGGTGATGAAAGCGTTCAAAGATAACGAGCTACACTTACTGGTCGCGACCACGGTCATTGAGGTTGGAGTGGACGTTCCCAATTCGAGTTTAATGATCATTGAGAACCCAGAACGCTTAGGTTTAGCTCAACTTCATCAATTACGTGGACGCGTTGGACGCGGTTCCGTCGCCAGCCATTGTGTATTGCTTTACCACGCCCCACTCTCTAAAACGGCACAAAAAAGACTCGCGGTATTGCGCGAAAGCAATGATGGTTTTGTGATTGCCCAGCGTGATTTAGAAATCCGTGGCCCGGGCGAATTACTCGGCACCAAGCAAACTGGTTTGGCTGATTTTAAAATTGCCGATTTAATCCGCGATCAACGCTTAATACCTGAAGTACAACGTATTGCGCGTTATTTACACGACCACTATCCAAGTAACGCCACCGCGATTATTGAACGCTGGCTCGGTGATAAAGACGTTTACGCTAAAGCTTAGTACGTGACTCCTTTGCATATTAATTTGGCACCCCACCAGAAGCAAACGTTTGCTTTTCACAATAAAGCCTCTATAATTTCGCCAATTTTTTGGTGAGCGACTCACCACTCCCAGTCCGAGCGGATTCTGACTAACAGCAATCACAGATGACGTATCTGCTCCACTTAGCGCTCCCATTCAGCGGGCTCTAAGCTACTATGCACAATTAGGAAAACACTATGACTACCCAAAACGCTTCGCGTAAGTCTGACTTGGTTTATCAACTTAATGATCGACCGCCACTGCCACAAACGATTTTTGCGGCCCTACAACACTTACTGGCCATGTTTGTTGCCGTGATTACGCCATCATTAATCATCTGCCAAGCTCTCGGTGTGTCACCAGAACAAACCAACACCATTATTAGCATGTCATTGTTCGCGTCTGGTTTATCCTCTTTCATTCAAATTCGTACCATTGGTCCGATTGGCTCTGGATTATTGTCAATTCAAGGGACCAGCTTTAACTTTCTTGGCCCAATCATTGGCGCTGGCTTATCACTAAAAGCGGGCGGCGCGGATATATCAACCATGATGGCCGCAATCTTCGGCACCATTTTGGTCGCCTCCTTTGCTGAAATTTTGCTATCTCGCGTTTTAGAATACGCACGCCGAGTCATTACGCCCTTGGTCTCTGGCATTGTGGTCACACTGATTGGCCTAACGTTAGTACAAGTTGGTTTAGTCTCAATGGGGGGCGGTTACGCCGCTTTAAGCGACGGAACCTTTGGCAGCCTAGATAAACTGGCGCTAGCTGGAACCGTATTGGGGCTGATTGTGCTACTGAACCGCTCAAGCAACCCTTACATTCGTGTTGCCTCAATCGTGATTGCGATGCTCACCGGTTATGTGATGGCGTATTTCATGGGCATGATAGACACCTCCTCATTAGGTGAAACAGCAACCATTGCACTACCAATACCAATGCAGTTTGGTCTCGGTTTTGATTGGTCGCTATTTATTCCATTAGTACTAATTTTCTTGATCACCGCTCTCGAAGCAATTGGTGATATCACCGCTACATCAGAAGTGTCAGGAGAGCCTGTAAAAGGACCGATCTACATGAAGCGGATTAAAGGCGGCGTCTTAGCCGATGGTCTAAACTCTGCACTGGCAGCGGTATTTAATAGTTTCCCCAATTCAACCTTTAGCCAAAACAACGGCGTGATCATGCTAACTGGCGTGGCAAGTCGCTACGTAGGTTATTTTATCTCAGCAATGTTAGTGCTACTTGGTTTATTCCCAGGTGTTGCCAGCTTTGTGCAGTTGATTCCTGAACCAGTATTAGGCGGTGCGACCATTGTTATGTTTGGCACAATCGCAGCCGCTGGAGTGCGTATTATTTCGCGTGTTGAACTCGACCGCCGCGCCATTTTGATCATGGCACTGTCATTTTCGATGGGCTTAGGTATTGCTCAAAAACCTGAAATCTTACAATTCATGCCTGAATTCATTAAGAGTATTTTCTCATCTGGCGTAGCCGCTGGCGGTATTACCGCTATTTTGCTTAATCTAATTTTGCCAGAAAGATTGCCAGAAGAAGATGGCCTCTTAGAAGAGATGAAATCGAATTAACCAGCAAATACAACGATGGGCTCAGATGAGCCCATTTTTATTGCTATCGATTTACGATAGCAAGCGATAGGATATTAAACGATGTTGCGTTAACTTCATTTAGTTGGGAAGCTGATCTGCGCTTTCAAACCACCTTCACTGCGATTACGAACCGTCACGCTACCATGGTGCTGTCCGACAATACGTTTGACGATCGCAAGCCCCAATCCGGTCCCTTCGCTGCCTCGTGCAGTATCTCCACGCGTAAAAGGTTCAAATACTTTACTCACTTGGCTAGGCTCAATACCGGGACCATTATCTTCAACACATATCCACGCCATTTTATTATCGGCAGTGGTGCCCGTGCTGACTTTTACCCATCCATTTCCATAACGAATCGCATTCACCACCAAGTTACTCACCGCACGCTTAATTGCAATGGGGTTACCGAAAGCGGTCTGCATCGATGAATGCAAAGAGACATCAATCTTTATCTCATATCCCCCTTCAGCAGTTGCGACATCGTTGGCAATCTCATTGAGATCAACCTTCTCAAATGTCTGTATATTGACCGGTTTTAGATAATCCATAAATTGACTGATAATCTCATTGCACTCCTCGGTATCACTGATGATCCCTTCCGCTAAATAGCTGTCTTGAGGTGACATCATCTCCGTCGCAAGACGAATGCGCGTCAATGGCGTGCGTAAGTCATGGCTTATGCCTGCCATCAGTAATGCTCTATCTTCCTCTAAGGCTTGTATCCCTTGTGACATTTGGTTAAACGCCACTGTGACGGAACGAATTTCCGATGCCCCTTTTACTGGCAATGGAGGTGGATGGTCACCTCGCCCCACCGCCTTAGCCGCTTTTTCTAGCGCAATTAAAGGACGATTTTGTAAACGGATAAACAACCACCCGCCGACAACAATAAAAATCGCCATCAGCAAACTGTTGCGAAATAACGGTGAAAAATCTTCCTTTTGCAACTCAGATAGTGGGATTCGAATCAATGATCCAGGGAACGACTCCACTTTTATCCATAAAATGTAACTCTCTTTGCCGAGCATCATACGTACATCAGTGGGAGAGCCGAGCTCATGAGTCATCTCCTCACTCATCAAATCAATACTAAGCGCCTGTTCATACTCTTGTGCAATTTCACTGCCTTCAGCATGAATGGTTACCCCTAACTGCTCTAACACACGGCGGCGCTGCGGAGCATCCATATCCAACCCATCAGTATCGCTGGCTGCATCATCGAGCATGAGGTTAATTTCGTGCCCGAGAATTTTATTGAACTGCTGCAAACTTGGCATCAAAGCATAATTGAACACCGCATAGTAAGAGTACATTTGGCTAGCAATGAGTAATGAAAAGAAAAGTAGAATCGATTGAGTGAACGAGCTGCGAATACGCATACGAAGACCTTGCTGTGAAAAAAGCTCCTGATGGTAACCATTCAGGAGCTCGTTAAATCTTAAGACTCTTTACCATCTGGGACAAAGACGTAACCAAGCCCCCAAACGGTTTGAATATATCGAGGTTTGCTTGGATCAACTTCAAGCATGCGACGTAAACGGGAAATCTGCACGTCGATAGAACGCTCCATTGCGGAATATTCACGACCGCGCGCCATGTTCATCAGTTTGTCACGAGACATAGGTTCACGCGCATTGGTCACTAAAGTTTTCAATACCGCAAACTCACCGGATGTGAGTGGCATTGGTTCATCACCACGAAACATTTCACGCGTGCCTAAATTTAGGCGGAATTCACCAAATTCAATCACCGACTCTTCAGCGCTCGGAGCTCCCGGTGCTTCAATCACTTGACGACGCAATACCGCTTTAATTCGAGCCAATAGCTCACGTGGATTGAACGGTTTTGGTAGATAATCATCGGCTCCAACTTCTAACCCGACAATGCGATCCACTTCGTCGCCTTTCGCAGTAAGCATTAAAATTGGCAGCATATTGTTGGCATTACGCAAACGGCGACAAATGGATAACCCATCTTCACCAGGTAACATTAAGTCCAATACCATCAAATGGAAGTTTTCACGAGTTAACAGGCGGTCCATCTGCTCACTGTTTGCCACACTACGAACAAGAAAACCTTGTTCCGATAGGTAACGTTCAAGCAATGAACGCAAGCGTGCATCGTCATCAACCACTAAAATTTTATAGTTTTCTTGCATCTATGATCCCACCTAATTCTTAACTCGAGCCAATATCCAACCGAGTTAGTAAAATGTAACACCGTTCTGACTAAAGTCGCTGAAAGAATTGTTAACGTTTATGTCTTTTTTAGCTAATGTAGCGGACAGTTTCAACCAAGGAACGTCAGGACTATGAAGACAAACCTAATTACGCGTGAAGGCTTTAACCGTCTCAAACAAGAATTGGACTTTTTGTGGCGTGAAGAACGCCCCGAAGTGACCAAAAAAGTGACGTGGGCTGCAAGCCTTGGTGATCGCAGTGAAAATGCGGATTATCAGTACAACAAGAAGCGCCTGCGTGAAATTGACCGCCGAGTGCGTTTTTTACGCAAACGCCTCGAGCAAGTCAACGTTGTTGATTACTCGCCACAACAAGAAGGCAAAGTATTCTTTGGTGCTTGGGTCGAAATTGAAAATGAAGCCGGAGATAAGAAAAAATTCCGCATTGTCGGCCCAGATGAAATCTACGGCGGTGTAAAAAGCTACATTTCGATTGATTCACCTATGGCGCGCGCTTTGCTAAAAAAAGAAGTCGATGATGAATTTGTGGTTCGTACCCCAGAAGGAGAAAAAGAGTGGTTTGTAAATGCTATCGAATACCAGCAAGACTAGAAATCACCGCCACGAACCCCAATATTTACCCTATTCCAACCACCACCCCTGGTGGTTCTACCGAACAATAAAGAGAACCCACGGATGAGCCAAGCTATCTGTAACATGATTGCTCAAGAACTGAATGTTCGCCCAGAGCAAGTGACCGCTGCGGTTACCCTAATTGATGACGGTAATACCGTTCCTTTTATCGCCCGTTATCGTAAAGAGGTTACAGGTGGGCTTGATGATACCCAACTGCGTAACCTAGATAGTCGTTTATCCTATCTGCGTGAGCTCGATGACCGCCGTCAAACGATTCTTAAGTCGATTCAAGAACAAGGCAAACTGACTGCAGAGCTAGAGCACGATATCAACCAAGCCGACAGCAAAACTCGCCTTGAAGATTTATATCTGCCTTACAAGCCTAAGCGTCGTACCAAGGGGCAAATTGCAATTGAAGCTGGCTTAGAGCCTTTAGCTGACAAGCTGTGGAATGAACCGCAAACTGACCCTGAACGTGAAGCCATGCAATACATCAATGCAGAGCAAGGGGTCGCCGATAGCAAAGCAGCTTTAGATGGCGCACGAGCCATTGTGATGGAACGTATTGCTGAAGATGCCAACTTACTGGAAAAAATTCGCCGCCATTTAACCCGCAATGCTCAACTGGTTTCGCGAGTGATTGATGGCAAAGAAAACGCGGGCGAGAAATTCAAAGATTATTTCACTCACGATGAAGCAATCAGCAAAGTGCCATCACACCGAGCACTTGCCATGCTGCGCGGCCGTAATGAAGGCTTCTTAACGCTCAATATCAACGCAGACCCAGAACAAGAAGAAGGTGCGCGCCAGTCGTACTGCGAAACCATTATTGCCGAACATTATGGTATTCATTTAAGTTCAGCGCCTGCCGATAACTGGCGCAAGCAAGTCATTAGCTGGGCTTGGCGCATCAAGGTATCTATGCATATGGAAACCGAGCTGATGGGTGCAATGAAAGAACGAGCTGAAATCGAAGCGATTGAAGTCTTTGCCACTAACTTAAAAGACTTGTTGATGGCCGCTCCAGCTGGGCCGAGAGCCACTCTCGGCTTGGATCCTGGCTTGCGAACGGGTTCCAAAATTGCCGTTGTCGACTCCACCGGTAAAGTACTGGCGACTGAAACCATCTACCCACACCAACCGCATAATCAGCATGAGAAATCAGCCAAAATTGTTGACCAACTGGTGCGTCAGTTTAATGTGGATTTGATTGCGATTGGCAACGGTACCGCCTCACGTGAAACCGATACCTTTGTCGCCGACGTGATTAAACGTGGCAATTTGAAGGTACTGAAAATTATCGTCAGTGAAGCTGGAGCATCGGTGTACTCCGCGTCTGAGCTAGCAGCCAAAGAGTTCCCCAATATGGATGTGTCGCTACGTGGCGCAGTCTCAATTGCTCGCCGCTTACAAGATCCACTTGCGGAGTTGGTGAAAATCGACCCGAAATCGATCGGTGTCGGTCAATACCAGCACGATGTCAGTCAATCGATGCTCGCCAAACGCCTAGATGCGATTGTTGAAGACTGTGTAAACGCTGTCGGTGTTGATGTTAATACGGCTTCAGCAGCACTTTTGACTCGCGTTGCTGGCCTTTCCAATACGCTCGCACAGAATATTGTCGATTATCGCGATGAAAATGGACGCTTCGCTTCTCGTTCAACACTGAAAAAAGTAGCGCGCCTTGGACCTAAAGCATTTGAACAATGTGCCGGCTTCTTGCGCATTATGGATGGTAAAAACCCTCTGGATGCTTCCGCTGTTCACCCAGAAGCCTACCCTGTAGTAAAAGCCATCGCTGAGAAAAATAATAAAGAGATCAAAGCACTGATCGGTAATAGTGATTTTCTACGTGGACTACACGCGGTGGATTACACCAATGACAACTTCGGTGTCCCTACCGTAAGCGACATTATCAAAGAGCTAGATAAACCAGGCCGAGATCCAAGACCAGAGTTTAAAACAGCGACCTTTGCCGACGGAGTCACCGAAGTAAAAGATCTTGAAATTGGTATGATTTTGGAGGGCGTTGTATCAAACGTGGCTAATTTTGGTGCCTTTATTGATATAGGTGTTCACCAAGATGGTTTAGTGCATATTTCTGCATTAACGGATCGCTATATTGCCGACCCTCGTGAAGCAGTCAAAGCGGGGGATATCGTCAAGGTAAAAGTAATGGAAGTGGATGTTCAACGTAAGCGTATTGCGCTTTCTATGCGTTTGAATGACGAACCTGGTCAAGACAATCGTAGCCAGAGAAGTAGCGCACCAAATCAACATCAGCACAAGCCGCGCAACCAGCAGCAAAATAACCGTCGTGAAGAGCCACAACAAAACGGTGCGATGGGTGGTGCATTTGCCGCCGCTTTCGCCAAAGCAAAAAAATAATTAGCCTAAGCAAGGCTAAACGGCCCTGACATAGACGCTTAAAAACACAAATCCCCACTCATGCATCCGCATTGGGTGGGGATTTTATTTATCGCGATAGATAACGTTAACGCTACCTACAACACCGCAATGACTTCAGAAGGAGTATTAGGAGCAACTGCGTGGCCATAATGATATTTAATTACGGTTCGCCTGCGCGCCATTTTTCCCTCGGTTATCGCAGCATCAATAATGTGTTTAGGTAGCCTAAACCGCATTGCATAGCCTTTACCTTGTTCCTTGCTGTAAGTAGCGAGTGCTAATAGATCAAAGAGCCTTTCTAACTCACTTTTCTGCTCAGCTTGATAAGAAGTCGATGTTTCGTGTTCGGTGCCAACCTCATAGCCAGGATGCTCTGAAGGGTCCCATGACGACTGTTTTCGTCTTTTATCATCCGCTTTAACCTTACGCTCAGCGTTGGTTTTAGCCAGTTCAACGGTTGGCATAACCGGTGCACGAATTTTATTATCACGCGCAGCCTGTTCCGTTTGCACATTAACCGATGGGGCGATGAGTGGCACACTTATATTCGCTGGTGACACAATCATAGCCGAAACCTCCTCAGTATCGCCCGCCCCGCGAGGCTAGCCTTTAACTAAGCCAGCCTGGTTGGGTTAGATTATATATCGACCAGATTGCACAAAGTTTTAGCATCTTTAACAAATATTTACTGTTTAGTGTTTATTTATCGCTGGTAGACCGATAACGTCATTGGCTAACTTGAGAAAAAGCAATCAGCTGTTGGCAAAAAGCATCAGACTCAGTCATGAAGGGTGCATGAGATGACTCACTAAAGATATATTGCTCACTTTTTGGCAAAGCTTGTTGCAGATCGTGCGCGACCTTAATCGGTACAAGGCCATCTAATCGACCATATAAACGCAACATCGGCACCGAAATGGTTGTCAGTTGCTCACGTAAATCGACATCAGCTAACATCTTAAGCCCGGCGAGTAAGGACTGCGGATTAGGGGACGGTCTCGACAATATCGCCTGTTTGAGCAATTTGACATCTTGCCTAGCAGAAGGGCTACCCATCGCTTGCAACGCCATAAAGCGTTCAATAGTGGTGTGAAAATCATCAACCAATTGATCAGTAAAAGCGCTAAGTACGTGAGGTTGAATACCACGCCACGGTTTGTCAGCCGCAAATTTCGGTGAGCTAGCCACGGTGACCAGTTGGCTGACGTATTCACTATGGTGCAGCGCCATATGCGTGGCGACTAGGCCACCAAGAGACCATCCAACCCAAATCGCCGCTTTTGGCGCTTGCTCGAGCAGCGCCAGAGCAATGGCTTCTAAATTGGCCGCATGATTATTCGCGCTGTGTCCATAACCGGGTAAATCGACAACATGGACACGAAAATGATGCTTCAGTACATCGACGGTTTGTTGCCATACTGCACCGTTCATTCCCCAGCCATGCACTAGGACTAAATCAGCCCCTTCTCCTTCCACTTGCCAATACAACGCTGTTGCCATGGTCGCAAACTCTCCCACTAAATTCATTCTTTTGCATTACAGAAATACCGATCATAGCAGAACATCCTTTCGCCACTTTCGGTGAGTTATGTTATCGCATTGGCTTCAAAAAACCATCTATCGCTTAGTCAGCAGGCAATGCCCACTTTGCCACCTACCTATCGCTACACACCAAAATAGTGCTTGGTGTGGAACCTGTTTGACCTACTTTGCTCCCCAGCCTCGTTGTCAACAATGTGGCTTGCCGACACTGCTTAATGTACCGCAGTGCGGACAATGCTTAGCTAGTCCACCGCTTTGGCATCGTTTGTATTGTGTCGGTGATTACATATTTCCACTCAACCACACCGTTCATAGACTGAAATACGAAGGGCAATTTTGGCAAGCGCATAATTTAAGCGCGCTTTTGGCTCCACGAATTGATGAGCCGGCCCCGTTGATAACTAGCGTTCCTCTGCACTGGCAAAGACGCTTAACACGAGGCTTTAATCAAAGTGAGTTACTTGCTAATCAATTAAGCAGGCAACTTATTAATGCCACTTGTGATCATCAACTGATAAAACGTAAGCGCGCCACGCCGCAACAAAAAGGATTATCTAAGGCGCAGCGTAAACAAAACCTACAACATGCCTTTGCACTACAACGCAAACCAAATCAGAAACATATCGCAATTGTTGACGATGTTGTCACCACAGGCAGTACCATCCAACAGATCTGTAAATTACTGCTTGAAGTTGGCGTCGAAAGGATTGATATTTATTGTATCTGCCGCACTCCTGAACCAAAAGATTAGCCATTACGTTTTTGTTTAGAAAACAAAAAAGGACTGGATCCGCAGCTTTTCAGGAGTAGAATGGTGAGCAAATAGCCTACAAAATTACTCAGGTATTCGTCGTGTCAAATTCTATTACTATTACCGAAACAGCCCAAACCCATTTCGCCAAGTTGCTTGGTCAGCAACCTGATGGCACCAACATTCGTGTTTTTGTGGTGAACCCTGGTACCCAAAATGCGGAGTGCGGTGTGTCTTACTGCCCACCAGAAGCAGTAGAAGCGACCGATACTGAAATCAAATATGATGCTTTCTCTGCCTATGTGGATGAATTAAGCCTGCCTTTCTTGGAAGATGCAGAAATCGATTTCGTTACCGATAAAATGGGCTCTCAACTAACATTGAAGGCACCAAACGCCAAAATGCGCAAAGTCGCAGATGACGCGAGCTTAATCGAACGTGTTGAATATGCGATTCAAACTCAAGTTAACCCACAACTTGCAGGCCACGGTGGTCATGTAAGCTTAGTGGAAATCACCGAAGATGGCGTTGCCATCGTTGCATTTGGTGGCGGTTGTAACGGTTGTTCAATGGTTGATGTCACCCTAAAAGAAGGCATCGAGAAAGAACTACTTCAACAATTCGAAGGTGAATTGACTGCCGTTCGCGATGCTACAGAACATGACCGTGGTGATCACTCTTACTACTAAGTTAGAATCAATAAAATTAAGTTAAAACGCACAAAATGCGAAGCCGAGATAACATTCTCGGCTTTTTTTATCTTTAAATGCTTTCACTACCGTTAGTTCTTTTCAAATCAGGCATTTTTCTCATATAGTTAGAAAAGTCATTTGCCTGCAAGGAATTAGCGTATGCCACCTAGAAAACTGCCCGATATTTTAGCGACCAACACGGAAGCGAAGTCGAAACTGTTTACGATTGAATCGTTGGATTTACGCTTTTCAAATGGGGAACAGCGCACCTATGAGCGAATGAAACCCAGCGGCCGACATGCAGTGATGATGGTACCTATCACTGCGCAAGGTGATCTGCTATTGGTTCGAGAATATGCCGCAGGTACAGAACGTTATGAACTCGGTTTTCCCAAAGGTTTGATTGACCAAGGTGAAACACCACAACAAGCCGCTGTTCGTGAATTAAAAGAAGAGATTGGCTTCGGTGCCCATACGCTAACGCCTCTTAAAGAGGTCGTCCTCGCTCCCTCTTACTTTTCAAGTCGGATGACCCTATTCCTTGCACAAGATCTATACTCAGAAAAGCTAGAAGGTGATGAACCTGAGCCATTAGAAGTGATTCGCTGGCCTTTAGCGCAAGCTGAAGAGCTACTCACCCATCTCGACTTTTGTGAAGCCCGAAGTATTACCGCGCTACTGCTTGCTTTGCGCCGCTTAAAATAACAAAGCAGAGCTAAAGGATTGATGATGCCAACAGCCAAAGATTTATCTCACCTATTGCCAAATGTCATTGAAATTGCACGCTCCGCAGGGCAATTGATTCTCGATATCTACGAGAAAAAAAACTACGAAGCTTTTACTAAAAGTGACCACACACCTGTCACGAGCGCTGATCTTGCGGCCCATAAATTCATCAATGAACGACTGAGCGAGCTAACACCAGACATTCCGGTATTGTCTGAAGAAGCAGCCGACATCAGCTTAGAAAAACGTAGCCAATGGAATCGTTATTGGTTAGTCGACCCACTGGATGGCACCCAAGAGTTTATTGCTCGCAGCGGTGACTTTGCCACTATTATTGCTTTAATTGAGGATAATAAACCTGTGATGGGAGTGGTGTATGGGCCAGTTTCTGGTGTAACTTATTATGCTTATGCGGGCAAAGGGGCATGGAAAATCCCCGATATGTCTGAAAACCTACGTATTCAAACCCACAAGCATGAAACTCCGGGACAATCGATCGCCATTGCGATTAGCCGTCGTCAAGACATCAACCGCATCACTAACCGCATGAGCAGTGCTTGGAATTATGAGCTAGTGCCACTTGGCTCTGCCGCTTTAAAAGCGTGTTTAGTTGCTGAAGGGGCTGTTGACTGTTATTTGCGCTTAGGGCCAACCGGTGAATGGGACACGGCGGCGACTCAATGTATTGTTGAAGAAGCTGGGGGGAAAATCCTCAGCACTCAGCTAGAGCCGTTGTCATACAACGAGCGAGAAACGTTAGAAAACCCGAATTTCATCGTGCTTGGTGACGCGGGCTTACCTTGGGACGATATCCTTAAAGTAAAAGGCTGACCACTTGGGTCAGCCTCTAGATTTTCGCGGTTCAGTTTTCAGACTTACAGTTGCCCTTGGTACTGGAACTGATATCGGCCTTGGTTATCAGGACTACCAACCCACTTTAGCTGCTCGCCCATTTCGCTTGGAAATTGTGCTTCCGGCTTAAACCATGCTTGAAAGCTATAATTCATGTCTGGCTTAAGCTGCGCAGAGAAATCACTACTGACTTGCGCACTGCTTTGTTGACCAGTCAACGCCACATCATTGGCTTGGCAAGTTAAATCAGCCACTACAGGGCCTGGAGACAACTCTCCTAACGGTGAGCCTATTTTGCTATCGGTCCATGCTAATGTACCTTGAGCCGACTCACACCATGGGCTTGAGTATTGATACTGCTTGAGTGACAGTTCTAGCTGACCTTGGAGATCAATAGGAAATGGCAAGACTAGTGCTGCTGTTAGCTGCTTAGTCGCGGCAGACAGCACCAAGTTTTCCGCGTAAGGACCAGACAAACTAAGGCCGACATTACCTTTACCTCGCACGCCCATATAACTACCTCGCCCAAAGCGCACGGCCGCTTCTAACTTAGCCATAAACAGTGATGACAGTTGAATATCCCATTTTAGGTCACCGATATTTTTCCCCTGCCAAAATACCTGCTGAGCACTGCCAGACCAAATCGTCCCCGCGATACCTGTGATGCGTAATTCAGGTGGCATCGGGGCTTGGCTTACGACAAAAGAGGCTGGAATATGTGCAACCAAACTTGTTGTAAAAGCCAGTAGCGACAGTCCACCATATAACCATCCATGTTTCACCTAGCCACCTCGCTTCAATTGCAGACGTTTCACTTCAACCACACCACTTTGCTGCGCTCGGCCAATATCCATAAACTCAACATCAACGCCTTGAGTTTCTTTTAGAAACGCAATCCAATCGACCAACTTGGTGAAAGGCAAAGGTTGAACCCATACCTGCATCATCTCATCACGAGGTTGGATTCGAATGAGTTCAATCTGAAAACGCTGTGCACTTGAAGAAATCACTTGGTTAAACGGCTGATTGGATGCAACGACACCACCTTGCGCACGTAATCGGACAATATCATCCGCTTTATCTGTTACCCAATTCAGTAACTGTTTTTCACTCACAATACGCGCTTTAGCCAGCTCAGTTCTTTGATCTAATGGTGACAAAACACCCCAATAAATCACCCCGACAATGCCCAACACCAAACAACCCAACACCATTTTTTGTTCGCGAGCACTGATACTCGTCCACCAAGTTTGAAGTGCGTTAAGACTATTTTTCATTCAACTCACCTCATTTACTTTTGAGTACAAAAGTGCCATTCACAATCTCACCGGAGCGGTTTAACTGCCCTTGCTCAACCATAAACTGCGTTTCCAGTTGAACGCGCGCCAACTCAAAGCTCTGAAAATCGTTGCTTTGTGCTTCAAGACGAATTTCACCACGATTGCCATCATATTTAATACTTTGCACACGCATGTTCGGCACACTACCGACACTTGCTGGCAGCTTAGCTAACCATTCAAGCATGGCGCCACCACTGCCGCCACCAGCAAGACGCGACGCTTCATCATTCATCTGTCTTTTTAAATAGCTAACCGTCGGTATCTTCTGTTTATCAGGGAAAACGGCGCGAAAAACGCGTTCACTTTCGACTCGGTAAGCGGTCGCTTGTGCCTCATATTGCCCTGATTGCAATACGTTATAAGCCGTCGAGATCACCAATAACAAACACGCGGCCAGCGTACTTTTTTGCCAAACCTGCCAATGCTTGAAGAAAGAAGATTTAGCTTTGAAACTACCGGTTAACAACGTGGTTTTGCTCGCAATGGCTTGCTCTGTCAGCAACTCCATCACTAATTGAGGTTCAGCTTGCTGCCAATGTTGACCTTCAGCCAAGGTTAACCCTGGTAAAGGGGTATAAGCATTCAGCGGCAAGTATTGATCATCTTGTTTCACCCATTCAGAATGGCTAAACAGCTCTAACCACTCAGCCTCAAGGCTTACGCCTAAATATTCCCCTTTACGAATCAGCCACTCCTTACCCATTTGCAGTGCTGATAACCCGTCATGCAAAGGAACGGCGAGCACATCTGGTAGCACTTTCTTAACTTCCATTCCTGCCGATTTTAACTGTTCAAGGCAGTGGGTAAGATAGCTACGATCAACCCCCGCTACATAAGCGGTTGACGCCGTTTTCTGCAAAATAGAAAAATGCAGATCATCGACATCTTGAGCAATCTCATCTTCAATTAAATAAGGCAACATTGCTTCCAACTGACGAGAAGCGCCCGATGGAATATCAACCTTCGTAAGTACCAAATCGCTTGCAGCCAGCAACACAATTGTGGTTCGCTGCGCAGCGTAAGTGGCGAGCTCAGATAACTGCTCCCAACCAGATATTTCACCACTGGCAATGACTTCTTGTTGTTGTGATGACCACACCAACCAAGGTATTTCAGCGTCCTGTTGACTACTCAGTCGAACGGTCAGAAACTCGCTCACTGATCCCTCCAAAGCGACGGCGTACTACCGTTGCGGTTTCTCTATTATCACTAAACAATAAACTGCGAATGCGAACTCGCGAGTCATCAACCAATATTTGAGCATCGAGTTCAAAGTAAGCGCTATCCACTGAGAGATACTGTTTCGCTTCATCTTTCACTTTGCTATCTACGGCGGCAATTGATGCCTCCGCTAAGAAATCATCGACACTCCCCCACCCATCAAATGGACGGTTTTCTAATACGTTTTTTGCATCAGATTCACTTAAATGCGGGCTGAACATCGCCACCAGCAATTTTGCGTTCTCTGGTGCGACAGTATTAACGTTTAATCGCCAATCATCGCTTGGCAATGCACAAACGTAAGGAGCTATACGTTGCATCACGTCACCCGTCACTTGCTGTACTGCGCGAAGCTCACTGCTATCAGCCAGTAAAGTGTTAGCCGCTAAATAAGCCGGAGACATCGACTCATAATAGCTGTCTTCAACACCGTAAGATGACTGGACATTGCTGTCGTCATCAATGTATTCCCATGCAGAATCAGCAATCACCTCCGCTTGGTAGCTATCAACTTCTGACTCTTCCAATAAATGTTGCAGCACCTGCACTAAATAGGGCTTATTAGCTCCGCCTGTAGTGGACGTAACTCGAGCTAATACATTGAGATTAAAACACGCCTGCTTATCGGTAACACGACCTTTAACTGTGCCGTAATCGAGAGGATAGGTTTGCTCTTCCAACGCCCAAGGCTGGCTCAAATTAATGTTATCGCTATCTTTGTAGCTCTGCTCTATAGCAGCTTGCGCTAACGATTCAACCCCAAGGCTATACCAGTAAGCCTGTTGATAGTTGATCTGATTACTGGCTCTTTGAAACTGAGTAAACAAACGTTCTGACATGGTCGCCGCAATTGATACCATGATCGCCAGCAGCAATAAAATAACAATCAATGCCACACCTTGTTGCGAACGCCTACCTTGTAGTGAGCGATTATGATGCGTCATTATCAGCTCCCTGCGTGTTCTGGTTGATGGCACCACCAGACGTCAGATAAATACGTTCAATTTCACCGTAATCTTTCAGCACTAGCTTCACCGCGACGGCTTGCGGTATTTTTAATGATTCTTGCCAATCCTCACTCCAGTTGTCATTGCTATAAAAACGCAACGACATCGATTCCACATCTGATAAAAGTGGAGTGATAATGCCTTCTTGACCAGCAGGCGTATCAGGGTAACGCCACCAAACGCGTTCAAGTACCCCTTCTTTGATGCGATAACCTACTTTAGTCACTTCGCCACGTGGAAATTGTTGCTGTGGGTTATGCCACCCAAGACGAGCAAACAACACACCCTTTTGATCGGAGTCGAGCAAGTACTCTTTCCACTGCAATATCTGTTTATTGGGTTCTTCACCATTGGTGCGAAATTGACGAGTCGCCATTTGGCGAAAATCACCGTCCATTAACACCATGGCTCGCTGCAACGCATTTAAACGCTGGCTGCGCTGCTGAGAAATTTCATTGCTACGCTGTACCTGATTAAGCACCTGATAAGCACCAACACTTAAACTCGCAAAGATAGCGATCGCCACCAGCACTTCAATCAGAGTAAAACCTTGGCGTTTTTTATTTGACGACATAGCTTCTTACCGTCACCAAAGGTGATCCTTGTTTCTCTAATGCTGCACTGACATCAAACGCTTTCAATAAATTGTCGGCCGTAGGCACTAACGTGACTTTCCAATACCAAGTACGCCCAGCCAACTCCTGTGTTCCTGTTTGCGCTTTCAAGCTTTTAGGGCTGAGCATCACTTGCGCCATTTGATTATCGACCACCATCGCCGCAAAGGTTTTTTCTTCCAAATAGCTGATGGTGTTAATGTGTTGGCTCACTGAACGAATCACGCTGATCGACGCGGTGGCAAAAATCGCTAGAGCAACCAAGACTTCTAATAAGGTCATGCCTCGTGTTCTACGCATCATCCGATGCCCCTGGCTCTAATAGCTTAATTTCGCCATTGTCTTTGACAATAACCCGCCAACCTTGCTCGGCATCTTGCGTGTTGGGATATATGCTCAAGACAAAGGGCGTTAGCTCGCCACTCGACAAGATAAACACTTGCGGTGGTCGCTGTTTTTCTTGCTCTTTCTCTTCAGCAAACATCTCTTCATCAAATAAAGAGCCAGGCTTAAACAGCCGATCATCATTTTTCCAAGCGTCACCCCCAAGCTCAAATTGCATCGCGAGCTCTTCTGGAAGTTGAATTGCATTGGTCATTTTTTTACTCTCTAATGGCTGCCAACCTTTGTCATCCAATGCTAGAAACACAAGACGTGATGTCTTCTCATCCACTCGCAAACCAAAATCCTTACCACTGAGAATAGCTTCTTCATTCACCAGTTGCAGACGTTGGTACAAACTCATCGCATATTGTTTTGCTTCATCTTTTCCTGAACTAGGAAGCGTAGCAATGACTGCCACTGCACTAAGAGAAAGCAGTACTAGCACGAGTAATATTTCGAGTAGGGTGAAACCACGTTTGCTTGTCATCAGAAAATTGCTGTCACTAGAAAATCGTTGCCGTCAGAAAAATGAGGCGACCCGATAGTCGCCCTCTGTTATTTGCTTATCGGAAGTCTTGCATGTTCCAGTTGCCAATATCAGCACTCACCCCTTCACCGCCTTCTTGACCATCAGCACCTAAGGTGAAAATGTCCACGGTACCGTTGTCGCCAGGGCTTAGGTATTGGTAAGGGTTACCCCAAGGGTCATTTGGTAAACGACGAATGTACCCACCATCACGATAATTACGTGGTTCTGGGCTAGACGGCTTGGTCACTAACGCCTCAAGTCCTTGATCGGTTGTTGGATAAACGCTGTTATCAAGCTTGTACATATCCAAAGCATTTTCTAATGCCACGATGTCGGTGATGGCTTTTTGTTGGTCGGCTTTTTCTTTGTTTCCCAATAAATTAGGAACAACAAAGCTCGCTAAAATACCCAAAATTACCACTACAACCATTACTTCAAGCAAGGTAAAACCTGATTGCTTGTCTGCTTTTTTTCTCATTCCAATCTCCAACGTAGTTTTTGTCTAAATAACAGGTGAATGTTTACCTATTACTAACGACTCATTAAATTATTCATTTCTAAAATTGGCATCAAGGTCGCCATTACGATAAATAGAACCAAACCTGCCATTAAAGCGATGAGCGCTGGGGTGAAAATGCCCAATGCGATATTGATGGTCGACTCAAAGTTTGCGTCCTGGTTATCCGCTGCGCGAGTCAACATACTTTCAAGTTCACCACTTTGCTCACCACTGGCGATCATATGCAACATCATCGGTGGGAATAATTTGGTTTGATCCAATGCCTTACGCAAACTGGCACCTTCACGTACGTTATCGGCAGCCATCGTTACTTGCTGCTTGACGTATTGGTTTGCCATTACGTCCACCGCCACCTTCATACCTTCCAAAATAGGAATGGCACTGGAGGTACAAATAGACAAGGTGCGTGCAAAACGTGAGGTATTCAAACCGCGCGAGATCTTACCTATCATCGGCATGTAAATTACTTTTCGGTCCCACTTCAAACGTAAATTTGGTTTACTCAGTAACCATTTAGCAAGGAATACCAGTGCAATGGTTAGCACTAATAGCTGTATACCCCAGTGCTGAATAAAATCACTCGATGACAACAGGAATTGAGTCGACTTAGGTAATTCCTGCCCCATCTGTACAAACTGGCCAATAATTTTTGGCACGACCGCCGCCAGCAAAAAGGCGACAATACCGACGGCAAAAACAACCAAGACTATTGGATAGATCATGGCTTGCATCAGCTTTGAACGCATTTTTTGGCGATTTTCTGCATAATCAGCCAAGCGTTCCAACACCGAATCAAGATGTCCTGATTTTTCACCCGCAGCAACCATTGAACGAAACAATTCATCGAAAATATGCGGGTAGTCACCCAGGCTATCCGACAATGTGTAGCCTTCGGTCACTTTTGAACGCACAGCTGCTAACATGTTACGAATTCGCGGCTTTTCAGACTGTTCGGATACCGCTTTTAAACACTCTTCCAGTGGCATTCCTGACTGCACTAGCGTCGATAATTGGCGCGTGATTAATGCTAAGTCTGGCGTGCTAATGCCGCGTTTCATGCTAAACGGTGACTGTTCTTGCTTCGCTGCTTTCGCTTTGGTTCCCAGCACTTCAACCGGAATTAGCCCTTGCTCTTTTAAGCGTTGGCGAACTTGACGGGCATTATCACCTTCAATAACACCCTTTTTCTGTTTGCCTTTAGCATCTAATGCTTTGTATTCAAATGCGCCCATTAATTACGCTTCCTTGGTCACTCGCATCACTTCTTCTAATGAAGTAATGCCTTGAAGCACTTTATCTAACCCATCATCACGGATACTTGGCGTTCGTTCTCGAACCGATTTTTCGATAGACTGTTCACCCGCTTCACTGTGAATCAACTCTTGCACTTTATCGTCAATTAACAGTAATTCATGGATCCCAGTTCGGCCGCGATAGCCTTTTTGGTTACATTTTTCACAACCTTTGGCACGATATAACGTCAGTTCTTGATCCGGTTGCAGATTAAACAGTTTCTTTTGCTCTTTGTCGGCTGGATAAGCTTCTTTACAATCTGAGCACAAAGTGCGCACCAAACGCTGCGCTAATACGCCAAGCAGCGATGATGAAATAAGAAATGGTTCAATCCCCATATCTCGCAGACGAGTAATCGCGCCAATCGCGGTATTGGTGTGCAAGGTCGACATCACTAAGTGGCCAGTTAAAGAGGCTTGAACGGCAATTTGTGCAGTCTCTAAATCACGAATTTCACCGACCATTACCACATCTGGGTCTTGACGCAAAATAGCACGTAATCCACGTGCAAACGTCATATCCACTTTAGGGTTAACCTGCGTTTGACCAATACCGTCAATATCAAATTCGATTGGATCTTCAACGGTCAAAATGTTGCGTTCGTTGCTGTTGAGCTCTTGCAACCCAGCATACAAGGTGGTCGATTTACCCGAGCCTGTTGGGCCGGTGACCAAGATAATGCCATGCGGCCTTTTGATTAATTGGCGGAAGTTTTCATGGTTTGCCGCTGTCATACCTAAGCTGTGTAAATCAAGGCGAGTGGCATTTTTGTCCAATAGACGCATTACCACACGCTCTCCATGCGAAGATGGCATGGTAGATACACGAACATCAACCGCACGGCCACCAATACGTAATGAAATACGACCATCTTGTGGGACGCGTTTTTCGGCGATATCAAGCTTGGCCATCACCTTCACGCGTGACACGAGCAAGGGGGCAAGTTTACGGCTCGGTGATAACACCTCACGCAACACACCATCAACACGAAAACGAATCGAAAGGACTTTTTCAAAGGTTTCGATATGAATATCGGAAGCCCCTTCTTTGATCGCCTCACCCAGCATCGCGTTAATCAATTTAATGATTGGGGCATCATCTTCCGACTCGAGCAAATCTTCACTTTGGGGCAATTCTTCAGCCAGTGAGAAAAAGTCGTCGTTATCTGCACCAATATCTTCCATCAATTGCCGCGCTTCTGAAGAGTCACGCTGATACGCATCGGTCAACTTACTTTCAAACTCACTTGCGGTCATTTCAACTAAATTTAAAGGTTGTTTAACCACACGTTTGACCTCCACCAGCGATTCTATCGCCAGTGGTGCAACGTAAAACAAAGTCGGTATCGATCTCTCTTCCGCTTGCTCTAACACCAATTTAAAGCGATTGGCGAAACTAAACGGTAAACGACGGTACTGAAGTTGTTGCAAAACATCGGTCATTGCGACTTTTCCATTTGATCGATAAAGGCTTGTACTTCTGGTGCATGAAGGCGCTCAGTACCAAATTTAGGGACAACGGGAATGTTATTATCATCCATCAACTTCAGGCCTTGGTCTAACTTGTACAACTGTTCTGCTCGAATGTAGTTGTATTTGCGCTGTGTAATACCATCTGCCGTCATACCATCACGGATAATGGTTGGCTTGATAAACACCATTAGGTTTTTCTTTTCCACTTGAGTACGAGTCGATTTAAACAAATAACCGAGTCCGGGAATATCACCAAGCAGTGGCACTTTCGATTCACTTTCCACCGCACGTTCGTCAATTAAACCACCCAGTACCAGCATCTGCCCATCTTGAACAATGACTGAAGTATTAAGCTGACGTTTAGCAAAACGTACATCGACCGCGCCATTGGCACCTAATACGTTCGACACTTCTTGTTCAATTTGCAATTGAACGGAATCACCTTCGTTAATTTGTGGTACCACTTTGAGTTTAATACCCACCTCTTTACGGTCAACGGTTTGGAATGGATTATCATTGCTAGAACCCGCCGTTGAACCAGTAAGAACTGGGACTTCTTCACCAACAATAAAAGATGCTTCGCCATTATCCATCACGGTGATACTTGGTGATGACAGAATATTGGAGTTTGAATTACTCGCAACCGCACTGATTAAAGCCGTCCAATCCCCCATCACTAAGCTCATAGCAGCGCCATTGACCGAACCAAGTGCTGAAGCTAATGTTGAGTAATCGCCTTTAGTGGTTGTTTCTTCGTAGTATTTGATAGCACCTGTATCACTATCTCGAATTGGTTTTTTCTCGATGGTATCTTTTGCTTCTTCTAAACCAACCATCACCTGACCAATTGGTGCGCCTGCATTGCCATATTGAATAACAGAGCCGCTTTCCAACGACCCCCATTGAACCCCTAGGTTGATGCCATCACCTTCGGCCATTTCAACAATCAGAGCTTCAATAAGCACCTGTGCGCGACGAATATCAAGCTGGGCTATCACGTCTTCCAGTGCTTTCATAATATCTTGAGGTGCCGTGACGATCAGTGAATTGGTTTGAGGGTGCGCAGAAATCATTACCTCACCGCGTTGCGCCCCTTGACCCGACTTTTGACCCAATTGCTTTTCTGCTTGTAAGTTATCAGAGACACCTTTTAGTACATCGACCAGATCTTCGGCTTTAGCGTACTTAAGGTAAATAACGCGGTTGTTGCCCTTGGTTGCCATCTCAACATCTAACTGTTTGATCAAACGCTTTAAGCGTTCACGCACCTTGGGATCACCCGAGATCAAAATCGCGTTGGTACGATCATCGGCCACAAGCTTGGGTTGCAGAAATTCTGGGGTATTTTTAGCATCATTCGTTTTATTTAATGCCTCAACAATACGTACCATTTCAGCTGCGGATGCATTGTTTAGTTCAACCACTTCAATGTCTTTATCACCGGCTTGGTCAACACGTTTGATAATATCGGCCAAACGGTTAACCACAGCAGCACGTCCAGTAATCAAAATAATATTGGCCGGGTCGTAATGCACTACGTTACCCGCGCCCGCGTTATCAATCAATTGGCGTAACAATGGCGATAACTCACGCACCGAGACATTACGCACGGCAACCACACGCGTAATCACGCTGTCGCCATTTTCTTTCTCGTCATCACCGACCACTGGTATAGCGGATGTTTTTGCATCTTTCGCTTTAATAACTTTCAGGACGCCATTGTCCATCTCAACCACAGCAAAACCATACACTTCCAGTACATTCAAAAAGAAGCTGTAGTATTGCTCTTCAGTGAGCGTGTCGTAACTACGAACGTCGACTTTGCCTCGAACTGAAGGGTCTACAATAATGGTTTTTTCGAGATTACGGCCAACGATATTGATGAACTCTTGAATGTCTGTACCCTTAAAACTGGCACTAAAATCGTTAGCAAGTACCAATGGTGACGACAGCAAACCTCCCATCAATAACCAAGTACTTTTGTTTAACCAATGCTTCACGTCTTACTCCCTAAACTCATGCTTATGCATCAGTCTTTTTAAAATTGGATATAAATGTCATGTGGTTGTCCGTCTCTTTCAACCGTTAAGTTGATTTCGGTTAACTCCGAGACTGACTGAAAAATTTTGCTCATGGCATCTGGATCCGTTAAATCCTGTCCATTTAATTGAATGGCGATATCATCGTTTTGCAAGCCGACAGACTCAAACAATTCAGGGGATTTACCCGGGCTCACTCGGTATCCAAGCACCTTATCATCTCGCTTGACTTGAGACAGGCGAACATACTTGAATATTTCTTGCGGATTGCGAGAAATTGCGATTCGAATGTCATCCAACTTCTCTTCTTCAGACGCGGGGTTATTACCTCGCGCATTAGAAGCAACAACTCTTTCAGGCACTTGCACACTTGGCTTGTGATAATCAACCCCATCTAACATCAGTGTTTCATCACGACCAGAGTTATCAATAATAACACGATCAACTAGCACGGCTTTTAACTTTGCTCTTGTGCCTTCAATCACTTCATTGACGCCATAAGTGGCCTGACTGCCACGATTAGCAATAACCGCCAAACTTCTACTGGGTTCATTACTGGCAACTACACCAACCAACAATAAACTTAAGCTAGTTTTAGGCGCATCTTTGACTACAGTTTGCACCACCTCTGCTTTTTCCTCACTATAACGGCCAAATAAGTCACCTTGTTGTAATGAGGAAAGATCAAGCGACTGCTGAGTAACAGTAGTCGATGAACTTGATGTCGGCACCCAAGGTGCAACATCAAAGGTATTTTGTTGTAGCAACCACACCATCTTGCCCATTATCCAAGCAGATAGAATCAGTAATAACAAAGTGAGAGCAAAACTGATTTGTTTTTGCCACTGTGGTATTTTTTGTAGCAAGCCTATCTGCCATGAGCTTGATGAGGTCATACTGCTAAGATTAATTCGCCTCAAAAGATATCCTTTATTTGCAATTTTTCGTTAACCATTTTGCTTTTGTAACCAGCGATATCATTTTCATATAGTTCATTGCCTTATACAACCGAACTAATATATCACATACCTCTTCAGCGTCCCTTTATCTGACATTAATTTGTCGGGTCGCTTGAAAATCTGGAACGAAAACACCATTGTAAGCCAAACATAAACACGCAAGGCTAACTCTGTTAGAGGCACTTTCCTAGTATGAGTTCTGAGACTGAACAAATAAGATTAGATAAATGGTTATGGGCTGCACGCTTTTATAAAACTCGTTCTATCGCTCGAAACATGGTCGATGGTGGTAAAGTTCACTATAATGGTCAGCGTAGTAAACCTAGCAAAATTGTCGAACTTGGCGCAACCATAACCTTGCGCCAAGGTCCAGAAGAGAAAACCGTGACCGTTGAGAAATTATCTGGGCAACGCCGCGGGGCTCCTGAAGCACAAGCCTTGTATAGTGAAACCAGCGAAAGTATAGCTAAACGTGCACACCATGCCGAGCAACGTAAACTCAATGCACATAATCCAAGCCCAGAGCGACGGCCTGATAAAAAACAGCGTCGAGACATTATTAAATTTAAACATCAATAAAAGCGGGACCATGCTCCGAGGAAATAGCTAAATGGCAAATAACATTTTAAATCGCTACTTATTTAAAGACCTTTCTGTACGTGGCGAATTGGTACAATTGGATAAAGTGTATCAAGAAATCATCTCTAGCAAGGAATACCCTGCGCCTGTACAAAAACTGTTAGGCGAATTGATGGTAGCGACCACATTACTGACTGCAACACTCAAATTTGAAGGCTCGATTACCATGCAACTGCAAGGTAATGGCCCGGTATCGCTTGCGGTGATTAACGGTGACAACGAACAAAAAGTTCGTGGCGTTGCGCGCTGGGAAGGTGATATTGCTGATGATGCAGACCTGCATACCTTAATGGGTAAAGGCCATCTTGTTATCACTATTGAACCAAAGCAAGGCGAGCGTTACCAAGGTGTCGTCGGCCTAGAGGGCGCTAATTTAGTTGAAGTATTAGAGGGCTACTTTATCCGCTCAGAACAGTTGAAGACTCGCCTTTGGATCCGTATCGGTGAGCATGAAGGCAAAGCCCATGCCGCTGGTATGTTGCTACAAACCATGCCTGATGGTACTGGCACTCCCGATGACTTTGAACATTTAGAACAACTGACCAATACCGTCAAAAATGAAGAGTTGTTTACTTTACCAGCCAACGAGCTGCTTTATCGTCTTTATAACCAAGAAAAAGTACAACTGTTCGACCCGCAGCCAGTAGAGTTCCACTGCGGCTGTTCACGTGAACGCAGTGGTGCAGCGATCATCACTATCGGCCAAGATGAAATTAACGACATTTTAGCCACTGAAGGATCAGTTTCTTTACATTGTGATTACTGCGGCACGAATTATTCCTTTGACCAAGCAGAGATAACTGAACTCTACCGTCAAGCGACCCAGAATAACGGTACTCTTCATTAATTTGCATGCATTATCAAGCACGTGAAATACATCCCAGAGCCAGCATCAAGCTGGCTTTTTTTGTGATCAAAATCCAATGAAATCAAACACCAACGTGACAGTACGCCATACTTAATTTTTAAAAAGTATTAATCTTTTTGATCTAGCGCAAAGGTTTACGTGCGCGATAAAATAGTTAGGCCAATATGTGACGGGACATCTAAAACCATACAACAGTCGTGGGCGATTTTTGAGCTACGTCCCTGTTTTATCCCAGTCTCGTTGCTAGCATGGTGAGCAGATAACAATTACAAAATCCCTACAAAATCCTTATAAGGAGCACCTATGACCGTTATGGAACACACAAAGGCTGCACAATTAGACCTAACCCAACACGGATTAAAAAATGTAACTGAAGTTGTTCGCAACCCAAGTTATGAACAACTGTTCGAAGAAGAGACTCGCCCAGAACTCGAAGGCTATGAAAAAGGCATCGTCACTGAGCTTGGCGCGGTAGCTGTCGATACAGGTATTTTTACTGGCCGCTCACCAAAAGATAAATTCATTGTGAAAGATGACACCACTCGTGAAAATATGTGGTGGACTTCAGACACAGTAAAAAACGATAACAAACCCATTGATCAAGAAACATGGAATGACCTAAAAGAACTGGTTACCAACCAGCTTTCCGGTAAGCGAGTATTTGTTTTAGATGGCTACTGCGGTGCAAACCCAGAGTCTCGCCTAAGTATTCGTTTTATCACCGAAGTGGCATGGCAAGCGCACTTTGTTAAGAACATGTTCATCCGTCCTACCGAGGAAGAGCTCGCTACATTTGAACCTGACTTCGTTGTCATGAATGGCGCAAAATGTGTCAACAAAAAATGGGAAGAGCATGGCTTGAATTCTGAAAACTTTACTGTATTTAATTTAAGTGAAGGTATGCAATTGATTGGCGGTACTTGGTACGGCGGCGAGATGAAAAAAGGTATGTTCGCAATGATGAACTACTTCTTGCCTCTACAAGGTATTGCTTCTATGCACTGCTCTGCAAACATGGGTAAAGAAGGCGATGTTGCAATTTTCTTCGGCTTATCTGGCACAGGTAAAACCACCCTTTCAACCGATCCAAAACGCGCTTTGATCGGTGATGATGAACATGGTTGGGATGACGAAGGTGTGTTTAACTTCGAAGGTGGTTGTTACGCAAAAACCATTAAACTCTCTAAAGAAGCTGAACCAGACATCTACAACGCTATTCGCCGTGATGCCCTATTAGAAAACGTAACAGTGCGCAATGATGGCTCTATTGATTTCGATGATGGTTCGAAAACCGAAAACACTCGTGTTTCTTACCCAATTCACCATATCGACAATATCGTTAAGCCAGTTTCAAAAGGCGGTCACGCGAATAAAGTAATCTTCCTATCGGCTGATGCATTTGGCGTGCTCCCTCCAGTATCAAAATTGACACCAGAACAAACCAAATATCACTTCTTATCAGGCTTTACTGCTAAACTTGCAGGTACTGAGCGAGGTATTACTGAACCAACACCGACATTCTCAGCTTGTTTTGGCGCAGCGTTCTTAACGCTACATCCAACCAAATACGCAGAAGTATTGGTAAAACGTATGGAAGCGGCCGGTGCAGAAGCTTACTTAGTTAACACCGGTTGGAATGGCAGTGGTAAACGTATTTCGATTCAAGATACGCGCGGTATTATCGATGCAATCCTAAACGGTTCGATTGAAAATGCAGAGACAAAGCATATTCCAATCTTCAACTTAGAAGTACCAACATCACTTCCAGGTGTTGATGCTGCTATTCTAGACCCTCGTGACACTTACGTTGATCCATTACAATGGGAAAGCAAGGCGCACGATCTAGCTTCTCGCTTTATCAATAACTTTGCGAAGTACACCGATAACGCAGAAGGTCAATCTTTAGTGGCAGCAGGCCCTCAAATCGACTAAAACTGATAAGTTTGTAACAAGCCCCTTTTAACAGGGGCTTTTTTTTGTTGCCGATAAAGAGAATTTGTTTCACTCTGTCACGACAAGGGATTAGGGATAGGGAAATCATGAAAAAGGTATTGGCGTTACTGATTACAGTTATCGCTCTTGTGCTAACCGCGCTGTTGGGCTGTTTTGCTTTGTTACATACCCAATACGCTACACCAGTTAGCCAATTGGTTGTAGAGCGACTTTCTAAGGGCAATATCACCTTTGAATCGGTCGAGTACCAATACCCTTTACATTTTCGCTTTCATCACCTGGTAATACATCAAGATAAACAGACAACCCCCATTGCACAGGCTGATATTTGGCTTAATACCACTCTGATCCACAATAACCAATTGGTAATTGATAGTATCTTACTTGATGGTCTTAGCTTGCAGCATGATATTCCTAACCTGCCGCGCCTTCCTTATCTCTATCTTCATCAATTAGCACTGCATAATGTCGATATCGCTCATCAAAGTTGGGTGGCCCGTGGAGTTAATACGCAGATCAAGCAACCCTCTTGGTCAGATAAGCACTCATCAATTCCTTTTGGAGAGATTCAATTTTCTGCCGAACAACTCTACTGGCAAGGTGAAGCTTTAAATAATGTGCTGCTAGATATGGATTACAAGCCACATAACAGCACCGTTTATGGGCTTTCATTTACATGGCAAGGTGCGGCTATTTCAGGACAAGCTGAACAATATCCACAAGGATGGTCTCTGGTCAACGTCACGGTTGATAAACTCAACCTTAGCGCCAACGAAAGTAAGCGACTGACTCGAATCAGCCAAGCGTATTTAATCAACCAGATCGATCACATCAACAGTCTGGATATCTTAAATAGCAATTTGACTATGGATGATGTGAACTTGCGCAATGTTGATATCTCACTAGAAAACCTCTATCCGCACGCTTCACTTTGGCAACAAAAGCAAGGCTATGTATCACTTAGAGCAGACGATGCGACTTGGTTCGGTCAGCAGTGGGTTGAACCCAGTATTAGTATCGAAACGCGCCCAGGGCAACTCATTATCAATGACTTTAATGCTGAGCTGTATCAAGGTGATATTCAGTTATCGGGGAGCATGACTCCATCGTCTCTGTCATTAAAGCAGCTTAATGTTCGCGGTTTAAAATGGGTCAATGAGACGGCACATGGCTTCGATTGGCTCGCTCAGTTGCTATCACCAATTGAAAACATGAGTATAGAAAAGCTAAATATCGGTAACAGCCAGATTATACAACTTGCCAAAGCCCCTTACTGGCAACTTTCTGGTGTAAATATCGAGGGACACGATCTGACGTTGATTAACAACAAACGCTTTGGGTTATGGCAAGGAGAGTTGCAGATAACAGCAAATAGCGCCAGTTATGACAGTGTACTTGCCACGCAAAGCGTGATTGAAATGCACAGCGATCAAGGAAAGTGGAGTTTAGATCGCCTGTTTATTCCTTTAGAAAAAGGTTATATCGATGCAATAGCTAAGTGGGACTTCAACGCAATCAGCGGGCCTTGGCAAACTGAAATTCACGCTGATGGTTTTTCTCTATCTCTTATCAATAATGCTCTACCATTACCTTTTAGCATCGAAGGGGTTAGTGAATTTGAAGTGCAATTGCAAGGTCTGGCGAGTGATCACTCAACTCTAGCTCATTCCTTAACGGGTAGTTTGAAAGCAAACCTACGCGAAGCAACGTTACTGACCAGCAATGAATACGATCAAAGAACAGAGCATCCTTTTAACTTGGATGACCTGACGATTACCGCTGATCGGGGACGCATAATAATTGAACCCACTCAACTGGCCACGCAGGATATACAACTGAACATCACTGGTAATATTGACTTACTCGATATGAAAAATGCACAGATTAGCGTTGATGTTAAGCAAACTTGCCGTGAAACTCGCTTTGAACTGATTCACGACAAGCAGCAAATGAACTATTCATGTGACCCTCAAGAGTCAGATAATTCTGCCAACAGCTCTTGGTAATTGGGGATAAGCATGTAAGTACCAACGAACTCAACTGCTGGTTTATCCCCACTAGCAATAGTCACATCCACCACAATACGCGCTTTGCGTCCGCTGGCTAATCGGTCTAAATCACCACTGATCCCATCAAGTGATGTTAATGCCACCGGATTATGTACTACAGGGTGACGATAACGAATTCGACTATCAACCAAAACAATGTCACCGTCTAGGTTTCTCTCTCGCATCAATAACCACGCCATCCCCCAGCCGGTAAGAGTTGCCAAGGTAAATGCTGAACCGGCAAACATGGTGTTATGCGGGTTAAGGTTGGGATTTAATTGGGCACTACATTCAAATTGGTAACCAGTATACTGAGTAACTTTAATACCCATTTTTTCACTAATGGGGATATGAGTCGCCCAACGCTCTTGTAATTCCGTACACCATTCAGGCTTGCGTAATACGTTTGCCATAGGGTCAAGCGGCTTAACCATTTGCTGATGACGCACTGGGCCACGCTCATCGGTTAACGATCCACGTCTTTCAAAGCCATTCCTTTCATAAAAGGCGATGGCATCTTCGCGCGCATTACACACCAAACGCTTCGCTCCCTCTTGGCGAGCAAGCGACTCTAATGCCACCAGCACAAGTGAACCCATGCCTTTGCTACGACGACTACTTTTGACCGCCATGTAGCGAATTTGACCTTCACAGTCAGGCGTGATGTAAAGTCGACCAATCGCAATCGGCCGTCCACGCCCATCGACGATCATGCGGTGGTGGCTCATGCCATCATATTCATCTCGTTCAGAACCAATCGGCAAATGCCATGGTTCACGCAACATTTGCCAACGAAAGTGATAATACTTATTGAGTTGGTTGTCGGTAATTGGTGTAATCAGTTTAAACATATTGCTATCCCTAAATTGCCGAACCTACTAGTAAGAACGATACCCGAACAGCTTGAAGTTACAGATAGATGGCAAGCAAGTTCCCCCCATCAGCATAGATAAACTATGTGCTTGGGGGGTGAAAACCTAACCAACACTGCTGTAGCCTCTAGCTGGGAAAGGTATATCCAAACTAAAGAAGCGACCATTAATTCCTTTATTAAACCTGAAGCCAGAACGTTACTGGACCATCATTGATCAGTGATACTTTCATATCCGCGGCAAAGCGGCCTCGCTGAGTAGGTAAGACTTGTTCACATCGATCCGAGAAGTAATCATACAGACGTTCAGCGTCTGCCGGATGAGCACCTTTAGAAAATCCTGCTCGCGTTCCCTTTTTCGTATCAGCAGGTAATGTAAATTGAGACACCACCAATACCTGACCGTTCACTTGTTGGACGTTTAAGTTCATCTTTCCGTCTTGGTCTTCAAAAACGCGGTAGCTAGTGACTCGTTCGACTAGACGCTTTGCTTTCGCTTCATCATCGTCTTTTTCAACACCCAGTAAGACTAATAAACCTTGGTTTATTTCACCAACCACTTGACCATCAACACGAACGGCGGCTTCACTCACTCTCTGGATCAACGCTATCACTTTGACTTCCTTTCACTTCTTGATTTGAAACTGGCGATGAGTTTAGCATTTCTTTGCTGTTGCTCCAGTGCTCTTTCTCACCTAAAGCAGCTGTCACTTCAGCACCAACCAACACAATCATCCAACACAAATACACCCAGACAAACAAAATAGGAATTGCAGCTAGCGCGCCATAAATAAGTTGATACGAAGGAAATTGAGTAATGTATGCAGCAAACCCTTTCTTGCTGAATTCAAATAAAAGCGCAGCCACAATAGCGCCAATAAGTGCATGGGAAAAATGCACTTTCTTGTTGGGAACCAGTAGGTAAAGGCCCACAAATGCGCAAAATGACAAGATAAAAGGCAGCCAGCGTAGTAGTAAATTATACGCTCCGGTGACGGTTTCATTATCAACGATTTTCAGAGAGGTGATGTAAGACGTCGCCGCAATACTCGCACCAACCAAAATAGGGCCAAGTGTCAACACCATCCAGTACATTGAAAAAGACAGCACCATACGACGCTTCTTTTTTACTCGCCAAATGTAGTTCAAATTCTTATCAATATTTGATATCAGCATTAACGCGGCGACAAATAAAAAGCCACCACCAACTGCCGTCATCTTGCCCGTATTGGCAATAAACTCGATTAATGCTTCGCGCACCACATCACCCGCAGCAGGAACAAAGTGGGTAATAACGAAATCTTGAATCACAACACCAACATTGGTGAAAATAGAAAATGAGGAGAGAATGGACAGAAGAACAGTCAGCATCGGAACAATCGATAGTAACGTGATATAGGCTAAATAGCCCGCATTTACGTTAACACGGTCATGGCCCATACGGTTCAGCAGATAACGTATAAACTGGATCCCAGCTTTCACGGCTTGATCAAATTTCAACTTGTATCTCCCTATCAACTCATTCATTGTACTAGACTTATCCATAAACCGCTTACTCATACCACCAATCACTTTGAGACTCCGTCGTATCAAAGTCATTCTAATCGAAAGGAAATTAAGATGCCTTATTTGCTCGCCGTACTTGTCTCCATCTTCACGTTAACAGGTTGTCAATCGGCTTACTATTCTGCGCTGGAACAAGTTGGTTATCACAAACGAGATATTATGGTTGATCGCGTTGAAGATGCTAAAACCTCTCAACAAGATGCTCAGCAAGAATTTACTAGTGCTCTAGAGGCATTATCTGTACTGACCAATTTCAACGGCGGTGAGCTTGAAGAAGTTTATAACCAGATCAACGATAAATACCAGGATAGTGAACAAGCCGCACAAGAGGTTAGTAATCGTATTGCTGCCATTGAAGATGTATCTGATGCCCTATTTGATGAATGGCAATCTGAGCTAGAACTTTATACCAGCAGCAAACTGAAACGAGCAAGCCAACAAAAGCTGAAAGAAACAAAAGCGTCTTATCAAACCATGCTGTCAGCCATGAAGCGCGCCGAGCAGAAAATGACACCAGTACTTAATACGCTCAGAGACAATACGTTGTATTTAAAACACAACTTGAATGCGAGTGCGATAGGTTCTATGCAAAGTGAATTCATCAGTTTAGAGCAAGATATCAGCTATGCGATCAAACAAATGAACACTGCGATTGCTGAGTCTGATAAGTTTTTAACCAAGCTCAACGCTAAATAAAAGACACTTACGCCGACTGAATCTCATACTAATCACAGTAAATACATGATCAGAAATAGCGTAAAAAAATGCTTGATAACAAGGCGGAATTTATCGATCAGTAGTTATTCTACCATCAAAAATTCTAACGCCGTTATCGAGTGTTTTAACAAGCGAGGATGACCAGCTATTCACTATGATTGGTATTAGCTTCGATAAAGTCGGCTCGCTCTATTACGCTTCCCCAAGGCACTTCAATCACCTCAAATCCAAGCGTTTGGTAAGTTTCTTGTAGCTTACGATGAATCTCTAACGCTTCTAAAAATGAATGAGGACGCACGGCATCCTGAACGTAAATTGACGCTTCAGGACGGCAGAGAAAAGCATATCGATGATAACCTTGGCTCTCTTGAATATATTCATCAGGCACTGCCAAGCCACCTTGCTTTAGATAGGCGCAAATATCAGGAATCGCTCTATCCAAAAAACACTGTTTTCCACTTTGTTGCGCTTGCCGCTTCTGTTCACTCATCAATTGTAAGCATAACTGCGCAAAAGCCGCTAAGTCAGTCCACGGTAATATGCCATCTTTATGCTGGCTTTGCTGCTCAATCAGCGTACGAGAACCTTCAGCAAAGGTGAGATATCCTCGGTGTTTTAATTGTTCAATGATTGTGGTTTTTCCAGCTCCAGGACCGCCAGAAATAATAATCGGTTTCATCTTCTTCCTTTAAATAAAAACGACAGATACAAAAAAGGGCGAGAAGTTATTTCTCACCCTTTCATATTACTCTACGAAGTGCAGGTTTAGCTTTTAAGCTTAGCCACGGCTTGCACGTTTACGATCGTTTTCAGTCAGGTGACGCTTACGAATACGAATGCTCTCTGGCGTTACTTCTACTAGTTCATCATCATCAATGAACTCTAGAGCTTGCTCAAGCGTGTACTTGATTGCCGGAGAAAGCACTTGCGCTTCATCAGTACCAGAAGCACGAACGTTAGTTAGCTGTTTACCTTTCAGGCAGTTAACTGTTAAGTCGTTAGAACGGTTATGAATACCGATAACTTGACCTTCGTAAACTTCATCTGCGTGCTCAGTAAATAGACGGCCACGCTCTTGTAGGTTAAACAGTGCGTAAGTCAATGCTTTACCGGTTGCATTAGAGATAAGCACACCATTGTTACGTTGACCAATGGTACCACCTTTGTGTGGACCGTAGTGATCAAATGTATGGTAAAGCAAACCAGAACCTGAAGTCAGCGTCATGAATTCCGTTTGGAAACCAATCAAACCACGAGATGGCATCGCGAAGTCTAAACGTACACGGCCTTTACCATCTGGAGACATATCTTTCAGTTCACCTTTACGTAAACCAATTTTCTCCATAATGCCGCCTTGGTGTTCTTCCATTACGTCGATGGTTACCGTTTCAAACGGTTCCATTTTCTGACCATCTTCTTCTTTGATGATAACTTCAGGACGAGATACCGCTAACTCAAAACCTTCACGACGCATGTTTTCGATAAGGATTGAAAGGTGAAGCTCACCACGACCTGATACACGGAAACGGTCTGGGTTATCAGTTTCTTCAACACGTAGTGCAACGTTGTGTACCAATTCTTTTTGCAGACGCTCAAGAATGTTACGTGAAGTCACGAACTTACCTTCTTTACCTGCAAAAGGAGAAGTGTTTACTTGGAAAGTCATGGTTACTGTTGGTTCATCAACAGAAAGTGGAACCATAGCTTCTACATTGTTTTGGTCACAGATAGTGTCCGAGATTTTAAGCTCGCCCAAACCCGTTACCGCGATAATGTCACCAGCATTAGCTTTTTCAACTTCATGACGCTCAAGGCCAAGATAACCTAAAACCGTACCCACTTTACCGTTACGTTTTTTGCCGTCTGCACCAATAATGGTCACTTGTTGGTTTGCTTTAACAGAACCACGAGTTACACGACAAACACCGATAACACCAACATAAGAGCTGTAATCAAGCTGAGACACTTGCATTTGCAGCGGGCCATCAAGGTCTACGTTTGGTGCTTCTACTGTGTCAACAACTGCTTGGAACAGTGGTTCCATATTTTCGCCAGTCTCACCTTCTTCTAGCGTAGCCCAACCGTTTAGTGCTGAAGCGTAAACGACTTTAAAGTCTAGCTGTTCATCAGTTGCACCTAGGTTATCGAATAGGTCGAATACTTGATCCATAACCCAATCAGGACGAGCACCTGGACGGTCGATTTTGTTGATAACAACAATTGGCTTCAAGCCGTGTGCGAATGCTTTTTGTGTTACGAAACGCGTTTGTGGCATTGGGCCATCAACAGCGTCAACGATAAGCAAAACAGAGTCAACCATAGACATGATACGTTCAACTTCACCACCGAAGTCTGCGTGTCCTGGGGTGTCTACGATGTTGATGCGGTAATCGTTCCAGTTGATTGCTGTATTTTTCGCAAGAATAGTAATACCGCGCTCTTTCTCGATATCGTTCGAGTCCATGACCCGCTCTTCCGTTTCACCGCGAGACTCTAACGTACCTGACTGCTGCAGGAGTTTATCAACCAAGGTTGTTTTACCGTGGTCGACGTGTGCGATGATCGCGATATTTCTTAATTTATCAATCTGTGGAGTAGCCATGGATTTTGCTTCACTTATTAAAGGAGTAACTCGCTTCGGGACATTACTGCAACGAGCATAGAACTTGATTTTAAAAACGGTCAATAATGTACCAGATTTTGGCGAAAAACCTAGAAATATGTGATCTATCACGCTGATTTTCGCTCCCTACCAGTTTAGCCCTTAACTTGATTTGAAACAAATTGCATCAAAAGGAACAAAATCCTCATTGACAAGATGTTTAAATCTAGGCTGAATAGTCCAAGCTTGTTTGATAATGGTGCAGCGAAAACAACCAAGCACCAACATGGTGCAGAGAAAGATCATTATGGTGCAATCATCTATTAAAACCAGACACTAAATTAAGCAACCAATTGAAATTAATGGACTAATTTTTTTGGCATGAATTTGGCTTTAACGGAAACAGCATCGATTAATAAGTTTGAAATGAAATTAATCAATGCTAGTTTCAATCGATTCGGGCTATTACCGCTTTAATAACACTGGAGGTTATCCAAGATGTCAGTAGAAAACGTTCTATCGCTTATCCAAGAAAACGAAGTTAAGTTTATTGACCTGCGCTTTACCGATACAAAAGGTAAAGAGCAACATATCTCAATTCCTGCTCACCAAATCGACGCAGACTTCTTCGAAGAAGGTAAGATGTTCGATGGTTCATCAGTTGCTGGCTGGAAAGGCATTAATGAATCTGACATGGTAATGATGCCGGACGCATCAAGTGCAGTTCTTGACCCATTCACAGAAGATGCAACGCTAAACATCCGTTGTGATATTCTAGAGCCTGCAACCATGCAAGGTTACGACCGTGACCCACGCTCTATCGCTAAACGCGCTGAAGATTACATGCGCTCTACAGGCATAGCAGACACCGTTCTTGTTGGCCCAGAACCTGAATTCTTCCTATTCGATGACGTGAAATACAGCAACGACATGTCTGGTGCATCATTTAAAATTGATGACGTAGAAGCAGCATGGAATACTGGTGCCGACATCGAAGGCGGTAACAAAGGTCACCGTCCAGGTGTTAAAGGTGGTTACTTCCCAGTAGCGCCAGTTGACTCATCACAAGATATTCGCTCAGCGATGTGTTTGATCATGGAAGAGATGGGCTTAGTTGTTGAAGCACACCACCATGAAGTAGCGACAGCGGGTCAAAACGAAATCGCAACTCGCTTCAACACGCTAACGACTAAAGCAGATGAAATCCAAATCTATAAGTACGTTGTTCATAACGTTGCTCACGCATTTGGTAAAACAGCAACTTTCATGCCTAAACCACTTGTTGGCGACAACGGTAGCGGTATGCACGTTCACCAATCTCTAGCAAAAGACGGTGTAAACCTATTTGCTGGTGACAAATACGGCGGTCTATCTGACCTAGCGCTTTACTACATTGGCGGTATTATCAAGCACGCGCGCGCTATCAACGCATTTGCTAACCCGTCAACTAACTCATACAAGCGTCTTGTTCCAGGGTTTGAAGCACCAGTTATGCTCGCTTACTCAGCTCGTAACCGCTCAGCTTCTATCCGTATCCCTGTGGTACCAAGCCCGAAAGCACGTCGTATCGAAGCTCGCTTCCCAGATCCAGCAGCAAACCCATACTTAGCGTTTGCAGCACTTCTTATGGCTGGTCTTGATGGTATCAAGAACAAGATCCACCCAGGTGAAGCAATGGATAAAGATTTGTATGACCTACCTGCGGAAGAAGCAGCTGAGATTCCAAAAGTAGCAGAATCACTAGAAGTGGCTCTGAAAGCACTGGACGAAGACCGTGAGTTCTTAACCGCTGGCGGCGTATTCTCTGATGATTTCATCGACTCTTACATCGCGCTAAAATCAAAAGATGTAGAACGTGTGAATATGGCTGTTCACCCACTAGAATTTGAATTGTACTACTCTGTATAATTCTTATCCCAAGTGTAAAATGTAACTTTGGTTACTGATTTATTAGGCTCGCCTCGCAGGCGGGCCTTTTTAATATTAGGAGAAAAGCAAGCACACGCTAGCATTAGTGTTATAGCAATAACGGCCATATGCGCCGCTATTCACCTAATGTGAAAACATCTTTTTGAAGGAAGAGATCGTGAACCTAATTCGTAGCATCATCATTACGCTCAGCGTGTTTATTGCAACACTTAGCAACGCTCAGAATGTGTACACATGGGTAAATGGCGATAACATTCGCCACTTTAGTGATGAGCCAATAAGTGATGATGCCCAACTAAACTACCGAACTGAAAAAATAGTCATTGCCGACGCTCATGTCGTAGCCACAACTCCTACTTTTGAAGCACTCGAACCTGCCGAGCAACCTCAGCTCGACAAAACCACGCAAGATAAATACTCACCAGTTTTAGTGCCACTTACCATAACTATCATTTCACCAACCAATAATGAAAATATTCATAACAGCGCTGGGCAAATTACGATTCAATTTGAGCTGAATCGCCGTTTAAGTGCCGTAGAACAATTGCAACTACTACTTAATGAAAAGCCCTATAGCGCGCCAACAAATCAAACTCGTTGGGTGCTAAAAAACATTGACCGAGGCAGTCATCGCTTTTTAATTCAATCAGTTGTAAACGGCAAGGTTATTGCATCTTCATCGATTGTGACGGTGCATTTACATCGAGCAACTGTGAAACAATGACCTTCTGACCAAGACGCTTGATATAACAATAGGTTTCACTTTTTCTTCTGATACCAATGCGCCATACTTAGCCATATGATGCACCAAGTTTGTGCGGCGCACCATTTTGGAACGCGAACAAGGATGAAAACGTGAATTACGAGCTAAGCCAAACCATTTTAAACAATGTGGTCACCGCGACATTGATGCTAGATGAATCACTTTCGGTCCGTTACGCCAACCCTGCAGCAGAACAATTATTTTCCCAAAGTGCCAAGCGTATCATCAACCAACCTTTATCGAAATTAATCCAGCATGCTTCGTTAGATTTAGCATTGCTATCTCAACCTTTGCAAAGTGGTCAAAGCATTACTGACAGTGATGTTACGTTTGTCGTTGATGGTAAACCGCTGATGCTTGAAGTCACTGTAAGTCCAATATCTTGGCAACGTGAATTAATGCTATTGGTCGAAATGCGAAAAGTGGGGCAACAGCGTCGCCTAACTCAAGAGCTCAACCAACACGCACAACAACAAGCTGCAAAGTTACTGGTGAGAGGCTTAGCACATGAAATTAAAAACCCATTAGGTGGACTGCGTGGTGCAGCTCAACTGCTGGAAAGAATGCTTCCTGACCAGAGCTTAACTGAATACACCCAAATCATTATTGAGCAAGCAGACCGCTTACGTGCGCTGGTGGATCGCTTGCTTGGTCCACAAAGACCTGGCAAAAAGCAGTCTGAAAACTTGCATGTCATCTTGGAAAAAGTTCGACAGCTGGTCGAGCTAGAAGCTAGCACCAATTTAGTAATAGAGCGAGATTATGACCCAAGCCTGCCGGATATTTTGATGGATACCGATCAAATCGAACAAGCTTTACTCAATATCGTCAGCAATGCAGCTCAAATATTAACATCCCAGCCACACGGAAAAATAACGTTGCGCACCAGAACGGTGCACCAAGCTAATATTCATGGCCAGCGGCATAAATTGGTCGCACGTATCGAGATCACCGATAACGGACCTGGTATTCCATTGGAATTGCAAGACACACTCTTCTACCCAATGGTCAGTGGGCGAGAAGGCGGGACAGGCTTAGGTCTCTCAATCTCACAAAATCTCATTGACCAACATAATGGAAAAATTGATGTAGAAAGCTGGCCAGGTAGAACAACATTTACAATATATTTACCCATTTCACCACTGTGATATTCAGTTTGCTGTCAAGGAATAAAAATTATGAGTAAAGGATACGTTTGGGTTGTCGATGACGATAGTTCAATCCGTTGGGTAATGGAAAAAACACTTTCGTCTGCCAATATAAAATGTGAAACCTTCTCGGATGCAGAAAGTGTATTGATGGCACTAGAAAGAGAAACGCCAGATGTACTCATTTCAGACATACGAATGCCAGGCATTGACGGTATCGAACTGCTCAATCAAGTTCACTCTCGCTCTCCTGAATTGCCCGTTATTATTATGACCGCGCATTCTGACCTAGACGCAGCCGTTAATGCTTATCAAAAAGGCGCTTTTGAATATCTGCCTAAACCATTCGATGTAGATGAAACACTTACCTTAGTTGAACGAGCGATCGCTCACGGTCAAGAGCAACGTAAAGAACAATCAGCCCAGCAAGCTGGCATTGATGACACGCCAGAAATCATCGGTGAAGCACCATCAATGCAAGAGGTGTTTCGTGCGATTGGTCGTTTATCTCGTTCGTCTATTTCAGTGCTCATTAATGGTGAGTCAGGTACCGGCAAAGAGTTAGTCGCGCATGCACTTCATCGCCACAGTCCTCGCTCACAAAAACCGTTTATAGCCCTGAATATGGCCGCAATCCCCAAAGACCTTATTGAATCGGAGCTATTTGGCCATGAGAGAGGAGCATTCACTGGTGCGAATAGCGTCCGCCAAGGCCGCTTCGAGCAAGCCAATGGTGGAACGTTATTTCTAGATGAAATCGGTGATATGCCACTCGATATTCAGACCCGTTTATTACGCGTCCTCGCCGACGGTCAGTTTTATCGGGTTGGAGGACATTCAGCGATCAAAGTTGACGTACGCATTGTCGCTGCAACTCACCAAAATTTAGAGAAGCTCGTTCATCAAGGCAAATTCCGCGAAGATTTATTTCACCGCCTCAATGTGATTCGAATTCATATTCCAGCACTACGTGAACGACGTCAGGATATTGAAAAGCTAACAAAACATTTCCTAGCCCTAGCAGCGAAAGAGCTAAGTGTGGAGATGAAGACCTTACACCCTAAAAGTGTCGAGATTTTAAATCGATTAGAATGGCCAGGTAACGTGCGTCAACTTGAAAATATTTGTCGATGGCTAACCGTGATGGCAAGTGGCAGTGAGGTTCTGCCCAGTGATCTTCCTTCCGAATTATTATCAGAAAAGAAAAATAACGAGTTTGATAATGATATAAGTTGGCAACAACAACTTGCAAGTTGGGCTAAGTCATCCTTAGCTTCAGGAGAAACTGAACTGCTTTCTTACGCACTCCCTGAATTTGAACGTATACTTTTAGAAGCAGCACTCCATCATACCAATGGGCATAAACAAGATGCCGCAAAGGTGCTAGGATGGGGACGCAACACGCTGACAAGGAAGTTAAAAGAACTTTACTAATAACTTAAGCTGGTGATTAGCTTGTAATCAGCAAGCTAAATCCCCCTCTTCCTTCGCGTGTTTTCTCAATTTTTTATGGAAGAAAAGACACGATATGCCATTTATCAACCAAATTACGCTGAGAGCAGCCGTTGTTCTCCCGTTTGTTATGATCTTCCTGCTCACCATTGGTGTGATCATTGGCGTTCAAAAATATCACTATGAAGGTGTCGTGGATGACCTTAGTAGCAAACAACTTATTTCTTTAACAAATAACGTTGAGCAACATCTACTCAACTTTCTCGACAAACCGTTTCAAGCAAGTCTCGCTCTCAGTCATAGCATTGGCTTCAACCACCTCTATACTCCAGGTAACACAAGTAAAATTGAACAATATTTGCTAACCAGTTTCGATAGTCTTTACAAAACAATCGAGCAGCTTGATGTCATCAGTTTTGGTGGGGAGCAAGCCGAGTTTGTTGGTTTTAGAAAAGAAAATGACCATGAATACTCGCTCATGCTGCAAGATGAAAGAACGCAACAGAATTTAATCATCTATAAAGGTGACACGATAAATGGAAGCATCCGCTCTACCATTGTTGATTATGATCCTCGAATCCGGCCGTGGTATAGCCCTGTAGCCAAAAGTCTCACATCTGGCTGGTCTTCTATTTATGCCAATGTCGACGAACGCCAAGAAGTCACCCTCTCAGCTCTCGCTCCCGTTTTTGATAGTAGCCAATTTATCGGCGTCGTCGTTAGTGATGTAAAAATAAACACCTTCAACACCTTTCTTAATTCATTAAGAAAACAGACGCGTGCCAATGTATATATCATAGATCAGCAGAAACGGCTTGTTGCCCACTCAAACGCAAGTGCCGTTGTCTCATGGGGAACTAACTTATCCCCCCAAGGAGAACGACTATTTGCAATAGAAAATACAAACCCTGTAATACAAGCCAGTGCTCAATATGTCGATACCCATAATACGTTGCTATCCTCTTCACTCAGTAAATTTGAAACCAGCGTCGATAGAATTCGTTACTTCAATCTTCTCACTCCATTTAAAGATCAATATGGCCTTCATTGGTTCATAGGGGTCTCAATATCGGAAACTGATCTATTAGGCAAACTTCCAGAAAATCAGCAAAATAGCTGGATAATCGGATGCATCGTCAGTCTGATCGGCATTGGAATTGGGCTTATTGCATTTAATCATGTAACCACACCGATTACTGCTACAGCTTCTGCTGCCAAACAACTTGCAAAAGGAGACTGGGAAAGTGCGATGCCTAAGGCAGGAAAGATTTATGAGATAAGCTTATTGGTTTATTCATTTAATGAAATGGCAAATAATTTAAAAGCCTCGTTTAAAGCACTTCGTTCTCAATTGGTCTATGACTCTCTTACTAAACTTTATAGCCGAGAGGGTTTAATAGAAAGCTGTGAGCATTTAAATAAACTCAACGGTAGCCTGCTTATCGTTGGTATAGATAAATTCAGAGACATCAATGACAGCCTGGGATATCAACAAGGCGATAAATTACTAGTGATCATTGCAGAAAGACTACGCTCTCTTTTTGCTAACAACTCATACATTGCACGTATTGGTGGCGATGAGTTTGCCATTTACATACCATCCGCAAAGCAAAGATCTGAAACCCAAAGCGCAGCAAATAACATTCTACAAATGTTTTCAGCCCCCGTTGCGATGTACAGTGAACAAGTAGTGATCAACGTATCCATTGGTGTTGTGCTCGGTGATGAGAGCGCGAATATGACACTCAGTCTACGTAACGGTAGTATCGCATTAAGCAATGCAAAACTAGAACTGACACACATCAGCTATTACTCACCAGAAATGGCTGAGCAATCACGTAAACGCACGCAAATGCTGACTCAAATTAAGCTGGCGATTGAGAACCAAGAATACATCCCCTTTTATCAACCTATCGTAGAGCTTACTACGGGTAAAATTGTAGGTGCAGAAGCTTTAGCACGCTGGGTAACATCAAGTGGTGAGATTATCCCCCCTTTAGACTTTATTCCAATTGCGGAAGAGAGTGGCTTCATCGGTTTAATTGGCGAGCAAATCTTATACAAATCTTGTTTTGATACCATGAAAGGTATCCAGATGGGGAAATGGGATAGCACTTTCAAGATCCATGTAAATCTATCGGTAAACCAACTTTCTCAACCAGATTTTATCGAACAACTTGAGCAGACCTTAGAAAAAACAGAACTTCCCCCAAGCAACCTGACGCTAGAGATAACTGAATCTAGAATTGTAGATAACGATCCGGTCATTCTCGAAAACATGAAGTCACTCAAACAACTTGGGATTGATATTGCCATCGATGACTTTGGTACAGGTTATAGCTCTCTCGCTTATTTGCACAAACTCCCTTTTGATTGCTTAAAAATTGATAGGGCATTTGTTTCCCAGTTAGCTCAAGAAAACACAGATAGTTCAGTTGTTGCTGCAATTATTAACATGACTCGCGGTTTTAATGTCGAAATAGTCGCAGAGGGCATTGAGACTAATGAACAAGTGGATTTACTCAAACAGCTAAAATGCGCGCATGGACAAGGCTTTTTATTCAGCAAAGCCATTCCTTTTGCAGATTGGCCAACAGATATGGTTAACGTGAAACAAAAATCGACGAAATAGACCGATTTTAACGGCTTTACTACTGACACTGATCATATTGATTTTTATACTAGTGTCAGATAAAAACATTCGGAAAGAAAATAATGATAACTAAAAACCTACCGCTTACAGATTTACATCGCCACCTCGACGGTAATATTCGAACCAAAACCATCTTAGAACTCGGCCAACAATTCAATGTAAAACTTCCTGCAGACAACATTGAACAATTAACACCACACGTACAAATTGTCGAAGCCGAACCATCACTTGTTGCCTTCCTATCTAAGCTCGATTGGGGTGTTGCTGTACTTGGCGATCTTGATGCGTGCCGCCGTGTTGCTTACGAAAACGTTGAAGATGCTTTAAATGCACAAATTGATTATGCAGAATTGCGTTTCTCACCTTATTACATGGCGATGAAACATAACCTACCACTTGCAGCAGTCGTCGAAGCTGTGGTTGATGGCGTTCGAGCAGGAGTTCGAGATTTTGGTATTCAAGCTAATCTCATCGGTATCATGAGTCGAACTTTCGGTACAGAAGCGTGTCAGCAGGAATTGAATGCTATTTTGACGCAAAAAGACAACATAGTTGCTGTCGATCTCGCCGGTGATGAACTTGGTCAACCCGGAGACCGTTTTATCTCACACTTTAAGCAAGTAAGAGATGCAGGTCTGAAAGTAACTGTACACGCTGGCGAAGCAGCAGGTGCCGAAAGTATGTGGCAAGCCATTAAAGAGCTCGGCGCAGAGCGTATTGGGCATGGCGTAAAAGCAATCCACGACCCACGACTCATGGATTATTTGGTAGAAAAGCGTATTGGTATCGAGTCATGCTTAACATCCAACTTCCAAACCAGTACTGTTGACTCACTCAATCTTCATCCTATTAAGCAATTCCTTGAACATGGTGTACTTGCCTGTTTAAACACTGATGACCCTGCAGTTGAAGGCATTGAATTACCTTATGAATATGAAGTTGCAGCACTTCAAGCCGGTCTTTCTCAAACTCAAATTCGCCAAGCTCAAATAAACGGATTGGAGCTTGCTTTCCTTACAGAAGAAGATAAAAGTGCATTACAAGAGAAAGTAGCCAGCCGTTAATAAAGAACAAATATTTTTTTATCTAAGCCGATCATGTTATACCAATCACAGTAAATAAGTGATCAGAAATAGCGCAGGAAAAAGGCTTGAGAACAAGGCCGGATTTTTAGATAAGTAGTTATTCTACAATCAAAAATTCTAACGCAGTTATCGAGCATTTTAACCAGCTAGGATGAACAGTTATTTACTACGATTGGTATTATGTATCGGCTTTTTCATACTCATTTTTAGTGCTGTGCACTTCTGTCGCTGTAGCAATAAGATATGGGAAGAGAAGAGAGGCTAGTGGAAGGAAAATAAGTGATGAGTATTTTAATACCTTAAACGCAAAAAACCCCAGCATTGCTGCTGGGGTTTCTAATAAAGTGGCGGAGCGGACGGGACTCGAACCCGCGACCCCCGGCGTGACAGGCCGGTATTCTAACCAACTGAACTACCGCTCCGCTGCGTGTCTGGTTAGACAATATTCAAAGCCTGGCGATGTCCTACTCTCACATGGGGAAGCCCCACACTACCATCGGCGCTATTGCGTTTCACTTCTGAGTTCGGCATGGAGTCAGGTGGGTCCGCAACGCTATGGTCGCCAAGCAAATTCT
>NZ_CAWPQZ010000022.1:0-58506 GCF_963889785.1 Vibrio sp. S12_S33
ACCGAGGCAACTCCAAAACTTCTACGCAATGAGTGGGAGCTTAATACTTGAACCTAGGCGAGAAAGATCCTTCCCTAGAGTCGTGAAGAAAAAGCCAAGCCGATACCCTAGAAAATACAATGCCGCTCACCTTAAGTGAACGGCATTAGAGCACTACACTCCCCGTTTTTTAAATCATAAGTGAGGTTAGTTATATCCCTCCAACATCCTCTTCTTCAAGCATAGATGCACACTTAATATCGTACTGATTGAACGAAAATATACTTGCGCCATGTACCCGCTTGGTGACGACACGTTCATCACCAAATTGAACAGTGACATGAGTGTATACTTTATTTTTGGCTTCTATTGTATTGATCTCAAGTAATTGTTCAAACTCATCCGTGAGTATCTCTAACGCTATTTTGGCTTTTTCTAAATGTTCATTTGATTCTTGCTTAAATTGTTCAATTTTAAGCAGCTGCTCTTCGGTCCTTTCTGCTTTCGGCTTTTTCTTAAACTCAATTTCTTGGCGAATCACGTCCATAGTGGCTTCTTGGGCTTGGGTATAATGATCTTTGTGTTTGGCTATACGATCTTTATACATGGCATAGCGAGCAAAAGCCTGCACATGAGTAGCGGTATCCCCTTCAACCCCCAGATTAAAGCAGACAACCTTGCCACCAACTTTGGCATGACCGCCGCTCAATGTGCCTTGTTTTTCTTTACTATCAATAACTTTCAGCTCATTGCCACAACGCAACTCATTACTCATACTATGTACCGCTAGATTAATATCTTCCGCGGCTTGTAGTTCACTAAATTGAGCATAATTTGCTGTAATCGAACCACCTGATTTGACAATACAGCTCTTGGGTTCACCTTCCGATACCGTATGACCAATAATACCTTTTCCAACTTCAATGTTATCTTGTGCCTGAACATCAGCAGACTCAATAAACCCACCGATGGTGATTGAGCCTGTAGCACGCACAATCATACCAGGTTCAACATCCCCAGTGATCACAACACAACCTTTAAACTTCACGTGACCGGTAGCAACACTAACGTTGTTTAAGCATAGTGCATTATCTACATCCACCGTTTTGCTCTTGAGTATTGGCATGCCAGCCTGGCTAGACAGCAATAAATTAGGATCATTAGGTGATATATAAGAACCTTTACCGGCAACCAATGCTGAATCTGTACCCGGCTTAGGTGGAATAATTTTGCCTTGAACGGTGTAGCCAGGCGTACCTTTAGTGGCTGGAATACGACGCATCACTGCGTCATCTTGGCCAACAGTGATCGTTTCACCGAGGTTACGCATATCAACTTTGTCTTGGCCTGGCTTTTTGGCTGGAGCTAAAACACGCTTAGTAACATCTTCAACTAAAGCAATAAACTGCGTATCTTTACCCTGAATTGGCTCTTTTCCTTGTGCTACTGGTTGGTTGAAGATTTCGCCACCTTTTAAAGTGTGACTCACCATTAGCACTTTTTTTAACGCTAATTTATTAATACCTTTCGTTACATGAGACTGTGCTAACGCGTGCACTACCTCACTTCCTCGTAACGCTCTTCCGCCGTAAGCTCCCGTAACAACCATGCTTGCAAGCATGTCATTATCACTCAATACCACTTCGACGGTTGCATGCTTTATGCAGGCAATAGCAATACCGGAAAAGGCTTCACCTTTTCCTTCTTTGGCACAATTAATAAAACGTGTAATTTCAGCTTCATCTAAAAAGTATTTCGCAGCACCAAGCTCCAATAATGCTTCTTTCAAACCAGTATTATCAAAACGCTTATCGACAGACTCCGTTCCCGGAAGTTGCGCTATCACTTGCATTTTGTCTTGTGAAAACGAGATAAAGCTTGTCCACATATTACTCAACCCACACGTTCAATTATCCTTTACTTGGCAGTGTATACAATTTAATGATCGGGCTAAATATATCGACAATCAAACTAAGGGATACATCACTTAGTGATGACCAAACTCACCCAATACTGTCTAAAGAATAGGATGGATTGAAATAAATGGGCACTTTTGATATGTAATAAGTCATTTTGTAGCTATTCACTGGCATACCTGAGATCGTATTCTACTACGCGTTGAGTGAATAAATAGCCTTCACGCATCGCCCATGTTTTGAGTATTCAAATGATTCACAAAGCTCAGACACCAGTATCACTCCTCGACCATGCGTTTTATCGTTATTCTGGTCAACCTGGTTCTTATAATCAAACCCATCACCATTATGCTCAAGTAAAAAAGTCACTTGCGAGCGAGCAGGGTCGTAGTCCACGTCCAAATTAACCCAATAACTTTCATCCAACTCGCTCATTCGCTTCTCTCGTAGCTCATAAAAAGCAAAGAACCCTTCCGGGTCATCCTTTAATGCAGAGTCCAATTTCAGTAGGCCATGTTCAATGGCATTAGCGAACAACTCAGAAAGTACAGAACAGGCTAAATCAAGATGAGCGCCACTGCTGACAATGCCTCGCATAATATTGCGAACTTCATTCATGATCGTTGTCTTTTTGAGGATACTGGCGGGAAAATGCAAATGACTTTGCATTGGAATAGAACAAAGAACCGCTTTCTTCTGCGGTACAAGCACATCATTACGATTTGTGATAGGAAAGGTCATAGAAAGGATCGACAAGTCATCACCACGTCCCCGATTGGCAAATTGACGCACTTCCTCATACAGATCTGCGATAAGATCTTGGCGACTTCTTTGCAACACTTGCTCTAAACGTTGCTGGCCAAACTGCTCTCCTTTTTCGTTCATCGCTTCGGTAATACCATCGGTGTAGCAAATAATTCTTTGATTAGGTTCTAGCTTAAAATGCACCAAATTCACTTCGAATTCATCAGATTCAAGCACTCCCAATGGCATATGTGAGGAGACTAAGCGTCGAACAATTTGTCCGTCACTGTCGAGCAAATAACCATCGGGTAACCCCCCTCCCCACCATGATACTTCTAATCCATTCGCTCTAATCTCAAACACACTAGCGGCAAGCATCATGCCTATCGGCAGAAATTTCACGAGTGCATTATTCACTTCTTCGACAATTTCTCCAAGCGACATCCCTTTCTCTGTCATAGTAAAAAAAGTTCGTGTCGCAGGAATGGTTGATATAGCGGCAGGCAGACCATGTCCGGTAGCATCCGCAACCATCACATACACACCGCCGTATGGTCGATTTGCTACTACAATGAGATCACCATTAAAAATAGTAGAAGGTGTCGAGATATAATTTATCCCATAAATATTACTCACCTTGGTGCTCATCTCATCCATTAGGTTAGTAAAAATGGACTCGGCGATAGCGTAGTCATATTGCACCTGCTCATTAAAATGATGGAGTTCATCTCTTTGCAAAGTGACTTCATTATGCATTTTTACAATGCGGTAGTGTGCTTGAACTTTTGCAATCAACACACTCCGCTCAACCGGTTTCAGAATAAAATCATCACCTAGAGATAAGCAACGCTCATAAGAACCGTGGTCGTCTAAAACAGTCAGGAAAATGATCGGGATATGGTGGTAAGGAAATACTTGACGTATCTCCTTGGCTGTTGCAAAACCGTTCTTAATTGGCATCATTACATCAAGCAAAATAATGTCAGGCAACTCGTCCATTGCTAGCATTGCCTCAACGACACCTTCGCCATTTTCAAAGGTATCGATATGCTCGACGATATGAGACAAGATAAATCGACACAGCTCTCTATTCGTCGCATGGTCATCAACGATCATTACTCGCATAACCAGCTCCTTTTAAGTTTTATTCAATAGAAAACTTTTTATCAAACCGCGAAATAAGCAAAATTTTCTTGACTTGAGGTAAGGTGTTTATAATGCGGATCATCCCATCACTCTGTTCAAGATATTTATGCATATTCAGTAACATGCCAAGACCAGCACTATCAATGTAATCGACTTTACGTAAATCAATGGTAAATCGATAATCTCGATAGGGGGAATAACTGTTACGAAAATCTTTTACCAGACCAAATCCAAAAGCACCTTCTATTGCAATGGTGATATGTTTGGTGTTGTTATCCACTTCGCTTTCAATACTCATGTACCTTTCTCCTAAAACAGCTCAACGTCACCTTCATCCATACTGGTTTGGTTGGCAGCCGGTGCATTTCGGTTGCGCAATCGTTCCGTCAATTGCTGAAGCTGTTCAGCCAATAAGTCTTTAGACATATTCTGACTGTGAACTGCTTTCAAAAGCTCGATAGATTCTTGCATATACATGATCGATGTTTGCGCATACTCACCTTGCTGCACAACTATGTCGGCAAACTGGAGTGAGCGAACACCATTTCCCACTTGTGTTGTTAACTCATATCCTAACTCTTGAATCTTTTGTACTTCTTGTTCAATTTCGGTATTTATTTGTTGTACACCACGCAGCATATGGTCTACTTTTTCTTTAGATTCAATAACATGAGCCATATCTATCGAGGCCATGTCACCAACCGTTTGGTTTGCTTGTTGAACCGTTTGTAATGCCACATTAATTTCCGATTCTATTTTGCCATTAAGAGCTCGAGCTTTTACCGACAGTTCACGAACCTCTTGAGCAACAACAGCAAACCCTCGCCCAGCCTCCCCTGCCCTCGCCGCCTCTATCGCTGCATTAAGTGCTAGCAGGTTCGTTTGCTCTGATAAACCTCGTACTTGCGCCAATAATTTAAACACCGTATCGAGTTTTTCGGACATATCATGGATACTGTGTACTGCGGAAATACTTTTTTCAGAAATATCAATTAGCGTTTGTACAAAATTATCAATTATCGCCTCAGTACGTGGTAAAACTGTGGTTAAATCATATTCACTGCCTTGGTTAGCAAGCAAATTGTTAACCAATGTGCTAGAGATTAAACTTTGCTTTTCACTGACACTTTGCAAACCGAAAAAACTGTCATTGAGAGTTTCGATAGATTCATCAATAACAGTGCGTTGCATCGCCAAAGGTTCACTGACTTTTGGTAATGTCTCAGTAAATAACTGCTCTATTTGTTGGATATATTTCATTGAATCAAGCGAAGTATTTCCTTGAACTGTGGGGGATGATGACGAAAGTTTACTGTTACTTTTAAGGCTTAGCGGCAAGATAAACCAAGGAATAAATGCCGCAAGAATCCATACACCAATGTGCCAACTCAAATCAGAATAAAGCATAGCAACTAACAATGCGCTTATCTGCACAACCAAAGCCAATATGTATTTTGCTTTCTGGGTGATAGTTCTATTACTCATTGCCCATTCCTTGAAAGTAAATGTTTGCCAATTACGGATAAAGCTCATCACATATCCATTGAGGAATCGCACTCAGTGCTTTGATATGCAGAACAGCACCGATATCAACCGCCGCTTTTGGCATTCCCCATACAATGGAACTCTGTTCGTCCTGAGCGATAGTAAAAGCACCATGTTGTTTCATCTTTAACATACCTTGCGCTCCATCTTTACCCATTCCAGTCAAGAGAACGCCGATGGCTTTATCACCAACCACTTCAGCAACAGCGTCAAACATGACGTCAACAGAAGGCTTATGCCGATTTACCGCAGGGCGATCATCAAGCTGACAATAAAGATGGGCTCCTTTTTTAATCACAATTAAATGTTTATCTCCAGGGGCAAGGTAAGCACACCCATTGACTAATGGCGCCTGATGAGTAGAAAGCTCACGAACCTCAATTGCGCTGTGCTTGTTTAAACGTTCAGCAAATGGGCGAGTAAACATTGCACTAATGTGCTGAGTAATCACTATCGGCGGTAAGCCGGATGGCAATGCAGACAATACGCTTTTCACAGCCTCCGTTCCCCCAGTAGACGCACCAATCGCAATCAATTGATAACAAGTTTGTGCGTGGCTACTAACCAATTTTTCAGTGACATTAGCATGGTGACTGGGCTGAACGAGGTTTGCACCTGCGGCGATTTTAAGCTTTTCATTCACCAGTTGTTTATAGCTGACCATTTCAGCCGTATTTTCAATGGCGGGTTTGGGAAAATAATCGACGGCTCCCGCCTCTAAAGCTTCTAAAGTGGCTTCAGCCCCATGCTGTGCGAGTGTTGAGATCATCACCACAGGCATCGGTCTCAAGCGCATCAAATTTTTTAAAAACTGCACACCGTTCATTTTTGGCATTTCAATATCTAACGTCAGCACGTCGGGGTTATGCTTTTTTATCAGCTCTCTTGCCTGATAAGGATCTTCTGCCATTGCCACGACTTCCAGTATCGGGTCTGCATTGATCAACTCAGATAATAAGGCTCTGAAAACAGGGGAATCATCTACGACCAACACTTTGATCTTCTTACTCATTCAAATAACTCCACATCATTCTGTTTGTTATGAGTTTCACGTTCCAACTGTGTGGCATACCTCTTTTCTTGATTACAGAGCAAAATAGCGTCACTAAATGGAATCCTTTTCAACCACGCTCTGCCTGTTAATGGATCAAACATCACTTTTCTTGGTTCATAGCCACCTAGGTCTTTCGCTGCAACAATGAGCTGTTCTTGTTTCGCGTAACGGGTTATAAAGTCGATGTTTTTTTGACCAATCATAATTTTCAAACCGAGCATTTGAGCACCACCAAATAATTTAACTCTTAATCGCTGGCGATCAGCCCCCATTTTGATTAATTGGTTAATCAGTAACTCCATCGCATAACAGCCATATCTTGAGGCCGTTGATGCAATTTCATCTGGTTTCCAATGGTCAATTTGTGAATAATTATCAAATGGCAATAGGAAATGGTTCATTCCTCCAACTTTCGCTTCAGGGTCCCATATACACGCTGCCACGCACGATCCCAAACCAGTACAGATAATTTCTTGACGGTTAGTGCAATAGATACCTCCGGGCAGCACTTTCACCCAATCCACTTTCTTTTGTGGGTGGTGGAACCGATTAAAATGTCGGTTATCCTCTGTTGAGTGAATCGCTGACGATGCCATGTTTAATTACCTTATAGCTTCACATAAATGGTGTGGCCAAGATGATGGAATAGATCAGCACATCGCCCGACACTTTCTGAGTGACCAAGAAGTAAAACCCCATTAGGTTTTAGCCAATCATAAAATCGTTTAATCAAGGCCTCCTGCGTAGGTTTATCAAAATAAATCATGACATTACGACATGAAATCAGGTCTAGGTTATTAGTTACTGTCCATCGAGATAACAAATTAAGTGGCTGAAAATGAACATAGCTTTGTAATTTACTGGCTATCTTCATCTTCCCATGCTGCGCACCGACGCCTTTTAAAAAGCACTTTTTTAAATACGGTTCCGGGATTGTAGCGGCTGCTTCATCTGAATAAATTCCAGCTTGCGCATGCGCCAACACTTGAGTATCTAAATCGGTCGCATAAATATCGACATCCTGGGCAAAATCAAATAAACCTGAGCAATAAAGTGATGCAATAAAACTGTACGGTTCTTCGCCAGTTGAACACCCTGCTGACCAAATTTTAGGATGACTAACCTGTTGAGCTTTCCACTCTGCCAATAACACTTTTTCTAAGAACTCAAAATGATGATACTCACGGAAAAACTGTGTTTTATTAGTCGTCAGTGTATTAATAAAGTGAATACGATCTTGCTCATTTTGCTCAATAAGCTGCTTATAATCACTAAACCGTTGCACACCACGTTTGCGCATCTGACGACTGATCCGCCCATAAACCATGGCTCGTTTAGCGTCTGAGAGATAAATGCCCACCGTTTTATGCATGAACCACTGAATGAATTTGAAGTCGCTATCTGTTAACTCAAACTCTTGGTTAATATTTATCGCAGTCGCACCGGTTAGAACTCTTCCCATTCATCTCCGTCCTCAGCAAGATTGAGCGTTGAATTAACCACTTTGGTTGGTGATCGGATATCACTCACATTCGCTTTAGTGGTTTGGGCAACTCTGTGCGGCTTTTTCGATTCGAAAGTGGTGATATTGCTATCAGTCGCAAAGTAATTCATTAAGTTGAGCAACTCTTTACCTTCATCTTTCAATGACTGGCTTGCTGCCGACGTTTGTTCAACTAGGGAAGCATTTTGCTGTGTCATCTCATCCATTGCGGAGATAGCTCGATTAATTTCATCAATACCTGTTGACTGTTCAATACTAGAAGACGCTATTTGAGCAATAAGATCAGAAACTCGCGCTACAGCATCGACAATTTCTTTCAACGTCGCACCAGATTCATCCACCAAACGCGAACCTTCTTCGACCTTCTCAACACTGTCTTTGATAAGCCCTTTAATTTCTTTGGCTGCTGCTGCACTGCGCTGCGCTAAGTTACGCACTTCTCCTGCCACAACTGCAAAACCACGGCCTTGCTCTCCAGCTCGCGCTGCTTCAACGGCGGCATTTAGGGCTAGTAAGTTTGTCTGGAAGGCAATTTCATCTATCACACCAATAATGTCTGCAATCTTTTTACTGGCACTGTTAATTTCAGCCATCGCAGAGATCGCTTCGCCAACCACTTCCCCACCTTTGCCTGCTTTTTTGGCGGCATCATCAGCTAATTCATTCGCACCTTTGGCATTATCGGCGTTTTGACGAACAGTTGCGGTCATCTCTTCCATGCTAGCGGCGGTTTGTTCTAGATTCGAAGCTTGTGCTTCTACTCGCTGGCTTAAATCATTATTACCATCGGCAATTTCAGTTGATGCTGTCGCGACACGCGCAGACGAAACCGTAATTTTATCGACCATATCGCGTAAATTGGTAATGGACGTATTGACTGCATCAGTAAGATGACCAAACTCTCCTTGGCTACCTTCTTCCATTTTGGTATTAAGATCACCTTCCGCCACTTTACTCATCACATCAATACATTGGCCTAGAGGTGCCACGAGTGTATCAAGTAAATTATTGATTCCTTGGCCTAATTCACGCATGAACCCACTGTATACTGTGGTATCGATTCGCTCATTCAGCTCGCCTGCAATCGCCTTTTGTATCAAGCTTTCAACTTGGCGCTGGCCGTCTTGCTGCTCGGTAATATCGACCCACTGCAATGCCGGACCAATATACTCACCCTTGCTATTGCGCATCGCGATACAAGTTAAGTTAAATTCTAATGTTCCTACTTTAATATTCGATGAAAATGGCAGGCGATCTGGGTCTGAAATAATGCTGCGCTGGTGGCCCGGATTTTTATGGAACACATCAATGTTCTTTCCTACTAGGTTACTGGCATCAAAGCTCGATAATACTTTACGTAAATCGCTTTCTCGGCTGTGCATCAACTTAGATAACGATGGATTGAGATACTGAATAATGCCATTTTTATCCGCCATCATCAGGTTGGTGGTCATACCCTCGACGGCAGACGCCAAGCGACCAATTTGTTGCTCTTTAGCTCTCTCCTCTGTGACGTCTCGCCACTCCAATGTATTGCCAATGTACTGGCCATTTAAGTCATGAATTGCCGCAACGTTTAGTTCAATTTTGAGATCACCAATCGAAATGTCCGTGCTGTAAGGCAAATTAGTAGGGTCGCTGAGCAATTTTCGTTGGTGCGCAGGGTGTTGGTGGAACTCATCAATACAGCGCCCTAACAACCATTCCGCAGAAGCAGTAAAGCCTGACCACACGGTGCGCATGGTGCTTTCATGCTTAGCAAATAATGCCAATGTTTGTTGGTTAATGTAGGTAATAAGAAGGTCACGATCAATCATAACCATCGCGGTTTGAGCCTGGTCAACCGCGGCGCGCAAACGCGCCACTTCGTCTTCTTGTCGGCGTATAGCGGTAACATCTCGCCACTCTAATGTATTGCCAGTATAAGCCCCATTTTCATCGATGATCGCCCCAACGTTCAGTTCGATTTTCACCCCTTTAATATCAATGACGGTCGTAAACGGTAGGTTTGCCGGTGTAGAGAGCATTTGACGTTGGTGCTGTGGGTTAACATGAAAACCATCAATGCAATAACCCATTAAAAATGATTCGTCAGCTCGAAAGCCAGGCCAAACACTTTGAAACAGAACCTCATGCTGTTTAAGCAAAATCAATGATTGTTTATTGAGATAGGTTATTTGAAAATCTCTATCAATCATCATCAATGCGGTTTTTGCCGCGTTGAGTGCAGAGAGAAGTTGCTGGTTTGACATCCCTTCATTTTCATCGACTCGCGGATCATTTACCGGTGGAACAAATTGCGTTGTGGTTGCTGGTTTTCTATTCCAAAATGCCATGAGTATTCCCTCACATAATAGCTTCTTCTACAAACGTCTGGTTTAGCCCTGTTACATCAAAAAGGGCCTCGATGTTAATTAAGATCAAATGACCATTGGCTACAGAGGCGATCCCTTTCATAAAACGCTGATCAACCGATGACGATAAGGCTGGGACTGGTTTAATTTGCTCTAAACTCAGGTCATAAACCTCGGAAACACCATCGACAATGACCCCTAATGGATTGTTGTGACCATCATTGAGGACAATGACAACCGTTGTGGCGCCTATTTGTGCAGGTGACAAATGAAAACGTAGCCGCAAGTCAACAATCGGAACGTATTCACCGCGGATATCAAGCAACCCAAGTAAATAGTCGGGGGCATTGGGTACCGCACGAACGTCATTCCAACCTCGAACTTCACGTACGTCTAAAATTGGTACAGCGTACTCATCACCGTCAAGCACAAAACTGAGAAATTCTTGTGTCGGCATAAGCTACTCCCCACCTAAAATGCGCTGCATATCAAGAAGCTCATAGGTATCAAGCAGTGACATCACCTCATCACCAACATTGAGTAAACCCAGCAAGTAAGACGCCGCGGTAGTTTCACCAATCGCAGGAAAGAGCACATTCTCACCTTGAGCAATCACATCACTCACAGCGTCGACAACCAAACCCATCACTCTTTGTTGTTCTTCTTGCTGACAGTGCAATACTAATACGACAGTAGTTGGTAAGTACTCACAAGGTGACACCCCAAAGCGAATACGTAGATCAATAATAGGCACGATCATTCCCCGCATATTGATGACACCTTTGACAAATTCAGGAGCATGAGGAATTGGCGTGGGTTGTTCCCATACTCTAATCTCTTCCACATCCTGAATGGCGACGCCATAAAGTTCTTTAGCAAGATGGAAACTTAGAAAATCAGCGGCGCTGCTGCGTTCTTCATACAATGCATTCAACACGCTTTGCGCTTGAGCCGTCTTTTGATGAGTTGATGAATATTCTGCTTCCATTCCTTCTTCCTTTTCATCTTTATTAGGCTGCAATAATTTGGGATGAGGGATTTGAACGGCGATTTGAGTACGCTGAAATTAAACCTTGAATATCTAATATCAGAGAAACTGAGCCGTCGCCTAAAATCGTAGCGCCCGAGATACCGGATACTTTGCTGTAGTTGGAATCTAAGCTTTTAATCACAACTTGCTGCTGATCCAATAACTCATCGACCAATAGCCCGACTCGGTTGCCTGCCGCCTCGACAAAGCAAATAATCCTATCGCTTAACTCTCCACTTTCCCCCATCTCAAGCTCATCTTGCAGACGTAAGATAGGGATGTTTTCTTCCCGTAAGCGGTACAGTTCAACCCCACCAGCGGCATATTTGATGTTGGCATGATTAATTTGAATAGATTCGATGATCGTCAGAAGAGGAATGATATAAACTTCACCGCCTACTTTAACCAATTGCCCATCCAAAATGGCTAAGGTGAGCGGTAAGCTAATGGTGAAATGACTGCCTTTACCAAGCGTTGATTCCACTTCAATATGGCCACCGAGCTCTTCAATGTTTCGTTTCACCACATCCATGCCGACACCTCGACCAGAGATATCTGAAACTTGCTCTGCTGTTGAAAAACCGGGGGAGAAAATAAGGTTAAGTATCTGTTTATCAGAGATTTCTTCACGCCGAGAGTCTTTAGGAAGCACACCTTTTTCTATGGCTTTTTGCCATATTCTTTCACAATCAATACCTGCACCATCATCTTTTACTTCAACAATAATTGAACCACCTTGATGGTAAGCATGGAGTTCTATCGTACCGGTTTCCGCCTTGCCTTGATCAAGGCGAATTTGCGGCTGTTCAATACCGTGATCAATGCCATTTCGCACTAGGTGTACTAGTGGATCAACAATGCGTTCCAATACCGTTTTATCTAACTCGGTGTTTTCTCCGACAATATTCAGTTCAACTTTCTTTTCAAGCCGACCGCACAAATCTCGAACTAAGCGAGGAAAACGGCTAAAAGCAAAACTCATTGGTAACATTCTGATATTTAGTACATTTTCTTGTAGATCTTTACTATTTTGCAGCAGTTGAGCGAGGCCAGCTTTGAGTTTTTCCAGCTTATCCATACTGAAATCATTACCAATTTCAGTCAGCATTGATTGCGTAATGACTAACTCCCCTACTAGGTTAATTAAGCTATCAACTTTATCGATATCAACCCGAATCGAGCTAACACTCGATTCGGGTTTCGCAGCTTTAGTTGCTTTCGGAGAAGGGTCAGAAGTTGGTATCGTCACAACAGATAAGACGTCTTCCTGCCTATTGCTCGATTCTACTATCGGTTGATCTGCATGAGGAGATGTCATTTGAACGCCGATCTCTAGCCGTGAAATCGCCAAGTCACATTGATCTTCAACCCATTCGAAAATCTCACGAATATCGTTTTCATCAATGCCACCATTTAAGGTAATCGTCCAACCTAAATAGCAAAGTTCAGCCTCGATTTCAGCAAGCTCGGGAAGAGTATCTTGCTGAACCTCTATAGTGCATTGCTCATCGAGTTCTTTGAGTTCGCGTAAGAGTCTCAATGGATCATTACCACTAAAAAACAGTTCTTGATGAGGCGAAAAGACGATCTCCCAACGGGTGTTTGCATTATGATTTTCGAGAGGGCTCTTTAATTCAGTGTTTGGTTGCTGAGCATTATCCAGTACTTGCTCTTCATCACTTATCGACAATAACGCTTGCAAAGAATGGCTAACTTTTTGTTTAAGATCATGATCAACATCGATACCACTTTCGTGTCCTTCGAGCATGTTTCGGATGCAATCGCCACCTTTAAGGAGAATATCAACACTTAGAGCAGTTAACGTTGCTTGTTCATTTCGCACCAAATCCAAATACGCTTCAACCAAGTGAGTGAACTCACTGATATCAAGTAAGTTAAACGTAGCGGCTCCACCTTTTATCGAATGAGCGGCACGAAAAATAGTATTAATGGTCTCATTGTCAACCTCGAGAGGATCAAGGTTAAGCAGTATACTTTCAAGTACTTCAAGATTTTCACGACATTCTTCGTAAAACATCTTGCGCAACATTTCCATGTCTAGAGCCATAGATATTCCTGCCCATTGATATTGTTATTTATGATTGTATTTTTTATATGGTTCTATTTTTAAATAACGCGTTTCAGTGTTTTTAATAAAGTGTCAGGGTTAAATGGCTTGACCAACCACCCCGTTGCTCCTGCTGATTTTCCCTCTTGCTTTTTTTCCATACTGGTTTCAGTCGTTAGCATTAAAATGGGGATGAATTTGTACTGTGGTTTCCCTCTTATTGCTCTTACCAAATCAAACCCACCCATGATGGGCATGTTGACGTCAGAGATAACAACGTCAAACTTTGTCTGCTGCGCCTTGCGCAACGCATCACTTCCATCATTGGCTGTTTCAACCTCATAACCCGCATCTTTCAATGTGTGGCTAAGCATTTGGCGGATTGAAACAGAATCGTCAACAGCGAGAATCTTTGTCATAGATTTTTCCTTACAAACCCCGATTACTCTGCGAACAGGCCTTCTAAAGCCAGCACTGTAATCCCTTCAGTGAGTATATTTGTTGCGTTTACTAAGCTGATATCGATGTTGGCATGCCTCGCTGTCATAAAGAATGAAGCGAGTAATTGAATTCCTGCGGCATCAACATGTGCCACGAGAGAGGCATCAATGCGCAGAGGGGAATTTTGTTTAAGCCATTCCAGATATTGAGCTTTAGAATCCAACACCGTTGAAATTTCTAAAGACTCAGCCAACATCAAATCCATACCAACCCTTATGTATTATTATTTTTCTAATTATTTTGTTTTAAGCCTGATTTTGAGTGTAGAAGGTAATACTTAATTAGCAAGCAGCTGCATAACAACAAAAAGAGAAGATAAAAAAGCAAACAATATAGAAAAAAGTTGTAACTCATTAATAATTAAAATTTTTAATCAGAGATAGCAAGACTAAAAATAATATGAAACATGACTTGGGGAACTTCATTTCAATGAATTATTTACAGTGTAAACTTTATTTATGATCCAACATTTTTGAGGTAAAAAGCTATAATTTTAAAGAATATAAACATCGGTAGTTGGGTGTTTATGTTACCCAACGTTAGCAAATAACTTAAATACTATTCACAAGATTAGTTTGGAATGATTCAACGAAAATATGCTAGTTCAGGCAGAAAACGAAGACTAATATTGTTGATATTTACACTATACCCAAACAACTTGAAGTCTCAGGTAGGCGACAAGTGATTTCATCCCCAATCACATAGATAAACTATGTGATTGGGGTAAACGAACGTAGCAACACCGCTGCAACTTCAAGTAGGAATGGTATATCAATGTGTTATAAAAAAGCCCCTAAAGACCAATCAAGGGCTTTTTATTTGTGCTGAAAGTTTTAAGCGTGCTGCTTTATCGCTTTAATGAGCACTGAAGTATCCATTCTTCCATCACCTTGAGCGGATAGAGATTGATAAGCTTGGATAGTATTCTCTGTCATTGGTAGTTTCACGCCTTGGCGCTGTGCCTCATCAAGGCAAAAGCCTAAGTCTTTAATCATCCAATCAATGGCGAATCCATAATCAAATTTGCCCATTGACATATTCACCGCACGATTTTCCATCTGCCATGAACCTGCCGCGCCATTTTTTAAGCAATCCACTAAAGTAGCAATATCTAACCCTGCCTTTTCCGCCAAAATAAGTCCTTCAGACAAACCATTTAATACACCTGCAATGCATATCTGATTAACCATTTTTGCGCGCTGACCTTGCCCTACTCTCCCCATCAGTACCGATGATTTACCATAAGCGGAAAAAATAGGTTGCAGCGTATCGAAGAGAGCTTGGTCTCCACCGCACATAATCGTCAATACACCATTTTCAGCGCCAGCTTGTCCACCAGATACCGGAGCATCCATAAAACGAATGCCAGCGGCTACAGATGCCTTTTCTAGCTCTTCAGCAAGCAATGCCGATGTGGTGGTGTGATCAACCAAAATCGAGCCAGGCTTCATTGCTGCAATCGCACCTGATGGGCAGGTCGTCATACTGCGAACGTCGTCGTCATTACCCACGCAAGTCAGCACAATATCGGCATCTTTAACACAATCGCTTACATTATCAGCAAGCTTGCCTTGGTATTGTTCTACCCACCGCAGCGCTTTGGAACGTGTGCGGTTATAAACCGTGACATCAAACCCCGTAGCTTGCAGATGCCCCGCCATAGGAAACCCCATAACCCCTAGACCAATAAAACTCACTTTCATTGTTTTCTCCTTATATCAGCAACGCGTCAGCCCTAGTTTCGGGATTGCATGCATTATGTCTATGACAATAACCTTCTCGTTATACCTGTTTTTAGTAGGAATAAGGAGAAGAAACACACATGCTTTGCACGGAAAAATAAAAAACCGAGCTAGTAGCTCGGTTTATATGGTTTTGATGAAATTACAACTCAGCGTTATGGTAAACCTGCTGAACGTCATCACAATCATCTAGCATATCTAAGAACTTCTGGAACTTCTCAGCATCATCACCGGTAACTGGAGTATGGGTTTGAGGTACAAAAGTAATCTCTTCCACATCCAAAGTGATATCTGGAAATTGCGTGTTCAAAGATGTTTTTACTTTGAAGAATTCAGTGTGTGGCGCAAATACCGTGATAACACCATCTTCAAGTTCTACATCCGTTACGTCAACATCATCCATCATCAGTGCTTCAAGGATAGAATCTTCGTCATCACCTTTAAACTGAAATACAGCTTGATGATCGAACATGTGCGCAACAGTACCTGGAGTACCGATTTTGGCACCAGTCTTAACAAAGCATTGGCGAACATCTTGGAAAGTACGGTTACCGTTGTCAGTCAAGCAATCCACAATAACGCTTGAACCACCAGGGCCAAAACCTTCGTAACGAGCTGGTTGGTAATCTTCACCGCCACCGCCAGCAGCTTTGTCTAGCGCTTTATCGATAACGTGAGCTGGTACTTGGTCTTTTTTCGCCTTGGTGATCAGGTGACGCAAAGACAAATTCATGTCTGGGTCTGAACCACCATTTTTCGCACACATGTAAATTTCTTTACCGTATTTGGAATAAACTTTAATTTTTGCGCCTTGAGTTTTCGCCATTGAGGCTTTGCGCACTTCAAAACTTCTTCCCATCGGGATGATCTCTCTAATTCAATTTTATGCGAGGGATTTTAGCAAAAAGTGGGATCATTTCAATTCACCACTTAGCAAAGACATGAACGCTACGCAACGCCCATCACTCTTTTGTATTTGTTCACCGACTGCAAAAACCACTCTTTCTCTGTCTCACTGGCAATTTTTGATTGCTGTTTCGTGATTTCCTCTGGCCCAGCTTTACCCTGCTTAAGTTTCCAAATTAAAAATGAGGCTTGCTTATCAAGTTCCACTTTATTTTTTTCATCAGCAGGCAGTAAAGAAAGGTTGAAGGACATGAGTTAGCCTAGATCAGTAAATACGTGGCACGAAATATAGCATAGGAAATGAGAAAATTAAGAGTAGAAATGTGCGTTTTGTCGGTATGAAATCAAGAAAAACGAAAATACAAAGGGTGGTACCAAGACCACCCTTGTGAATTTAATCGTGGGGAACACGTTAGTGAAGTATGCCTAGCTCCTTTGCTTCATCAATGGTTAAACCACTTTCGCGAATCTCTCTCAATGCTTCAATGCGGCGACGAGCTTCGGCTGATTTAAGGTTTTTAACCGGTTTTTGAGTTTCTACTTCTTCCGTGAAGTCCCACTTACTTGCAATATCTGTCATTTCGTCATGGTTAATAGAATTAATGGACATTGTTACCTCCGAACAAACCATGTAATGGACACGTAATCTTTAGCAAAGGGACCGATTGTTGTTAAGAACATTTAGTTCATAATGTGATTGGCGCTAGGGTTTCTGGAATCTAATTAATAAATCCCTCACTTATCCTTTGCTCAACAATCAGTGTAGAAGTACATTTAAGAAATTACCTTAAAAAATGTGTTCTGATCCAGCTCTCATTTTGGCTCTCCAGTCCCTATTCAACCTAACTCTCAAGTCATTTCCCCATATATAGATAAATACTCAAAACTAAACCAAACTATACCCAAGCAACTTGAAGTTACCGGTAGGCGGCAAGTGATTGGGGTGAGCAAACGTAGCCAACACCGCTGTAACTTCAAGTAGGAAAGAGATATACAAAGAAGTTTTGTTTACAGATGGATAGTCAATCTAAGCGATTGGAAGGAGTGATGATGTCAAGGTTATTGATTTGGTTACATGCAATGGAAGCACTTCATCAGCAACGAAACGATACTCAATGGCAAGCGCTTGAACAGCTACTTATCGATGTCCCAAGGAGTGTATTTGGGCCAAATATCAATGACAATCAAAGTAAAGCAATTGCTTACTTTTTGGATGGTTGTCTACGTTTATTTCAACACCAGCAAACCAATCAACAAGATGCTGCCTTTCAATATTTACAGTTTGCTTACGCCAAACTACAGCAGACAAGTGCCGATCCGTTAACCGACTTAATGATCAAAGATTGGTGCATGAAACGGCTGCAATATCTTATCGTTCTTTCTCTCGAATTTTGTCAGCAGCAAGATCAAACTCAATGGCACGCTATCGCTTCAGGCTTAATTGATGCACATGTGAGCTTTATGGCATCCCTTTCTTGGAATGATGATCAAGGTCTGCATACCATTTTGATCCATTAAGATAATTAACCTTGATCATGTTTCCATACGTGGAATTTGGGGCAAAAAAAAGCGAGCTCAAAAGAACTCGCGAATCTGTTCAGAATGTAACAATATGAGCCAATCTATCAATCAGATAGGGAAAAGGTTGTCTATTCGTTTTCTAGTATAGTTAATGCAACCAATTGTAATGTCAATTACTGGTCAGAATTGTGTTGTTAATTTGTTTATTACTAAATGCCAATAGCGACTTCATCAAGCGCACGAAAGACTGATTCATCTAGGTGGCCATCATAAACCTGTTTGCATACTTTGCGGCGTACGGCGAGGCCTGAAATTAAACGTTCTATTGATAAATGTTTATTCTCGTTTTGTGTGTTGTAAAGCTCAATTAATTTGCTCAACGTCTCATATGGGATCATCTCACCACTCACACGTAGCCAATCAAGCTTATCTATAAGTTCTATACACTCCTCTTTAATTGATGAAGGTGAGTGACCAGTCATTGCAGATAACGCTGTTATACTGCGTTCTAGAGCCTCTGGAGAGGTATATTTAGATAGGGTTATCGTGATTTCGTCAGCATTGATCTCTACAAGGTGTTTTCTCTGCTTAACACGACGTCCCAATTTGCCTTTTGGTGATGGTGCTTTGCGCTGAATTGGCTCAAATTCTCCATCAATAATCTCAGCCAGTTCTTCTAGTTTCTGCTTGGATACAATTTCATTGCGCAGAGGATTAGGCAATGTAGGAGCCATATTACGCTTACCAGCGTTGGTTGTACGTGCGCGTGAATAGCGTAAAACTTCTTCAACATCGCACTTAATATCAACTTGGTAATCCGTGATCTTATTCTTTTCTGTTATTGCTGTTACCGATAAATGATAACCCCATAGGTTAACGATAAAGATCTCATCGTTGCCTTTCCCTTCTGATAGCCGTTTCAATTCACGGATCAGATCCATTGAGAAACGACGCCATTCAATGTTACGGCCCAATTTTTGGTTGAGCTCGCTAAGTAGCATGCTGTCTGTGTGGCGACGAGACATCCTACTCCGAAAATAGGAGTACAATTGAAACACTAAGGTATGTTGTTTCAAGATCTCTGGTGGAAATAGGAAGAAATAATCACGAGTGAGCAGCTCTTCGTAGAATGACGGCTCCCAGACTAAAATATAGAGATTGGGCTTGATCCGGATCTCGCCATCAGCGCCCTCGGTTGGCGCTTCTTCTGAGGCGGTGATCGTTCTAGCAATAAAACGGAATCGATCACTCTTAAAACCTTCCGGCATATTTTCACTTAGCCAACGACCAGTCAATTCGTGCAGTTGAAAATCGGTAAATTCAATACGATCAATACTATCGCGAATTGAATCACGAGCAGGCCCACTGTCCTTTTTTCCACGTAACGACAAAATATCCGTAATGTAGAGCGGTGTTTTATTTGGAGTATGGGTGGTATTAAGTTGGTAGTCTTCTTGGTGATGATCATGGTATTGCACGGTAAGCGTAAACAGCGCAAACAATGTCATTAAATCATCGACCGTCATGATATTCTTCGATGAGCGGGTTTCAATAATCGCACGCGTCCCTGAAATTGAAACCATTGATTTCTGGTAACTTTTACGAGTTCTTGGTGGCGCTAATGCTTGGTCAATAATCCCTGCCCAATTGGTTGGAGAAACGACAAATTGATCCGCTTCATCTTTCATAGCTGGTGGAATATTTAACCCATGTTCATTGAGCAAACGTTTATTCACTTGAGTTTGAGCTAATGCTTTCGACCGTTTACGTTTTTCGGTTTGTTTTACTGATTCAGTGACTAAACTTGTTGATCCTAGGACTGAGATCAATTGGTTAGGGTTGACGAATTTATGTAACATCGTCTTGCCAGCTAGTCCTTCCTCGAATTTAACAGGGATCTGTTTAAATAAACCGATGCTTACTGCGGCACGTAAACGTTGCTGAATCGCAGCTCTGGTTAGTTGACCATCTGTTGCTTCGATTAATTCGGTTGTGGATACTAAACCGTCTTGACTCCGAAAGCCTCGTAAGGAGATAAGATTAAGAAGTTCAACAATACTTTTCGTCACGCCTTTGAAGTGTTGGTATTGCTCAACCCAATCTACGGCTGCCTCAGATATTTCAAAAAGATGACCATCTTTATGACTTCTTGGTGCTTTGATCAGTATTTTTTCGTCTGAGTTCATTATTAGATCCGTATCACACTGGCCGTAATATCGCTATAGTTCCAACAGAATAAAGAAAAAGAGATCATAAATAAAGAAAAATTTATTGTTTGTAAATAACTGATCTTTTTGATTATTCTGATCTATATTGATTATATGATCTAATGATCAGGAGAGATATCTCCCTGTAATGCACTGTTTTTTAATGATAAAAAAAAAACACCCTCAGAAGCATGATCATCGTGGTTATGAAAACATGATCAATGCTTAGGTGAAAGCATGATCAATATTTCGTTGAACTATGATCATTGCTGTTCTGAATCAATGATCAAAGTATTCTTAAAAGCATGATCATCATACATCCACAACTTATCCACAGCCATAAAGTGAAAGTTATCCATTTCTCCATCATAAGTCGAAATTGGACTAACCTTTGGCTACGGAACAATGATCATGAAAAGTATTCTTTCGTTAATTTTGGATACGATTTGTACGATTTCATCTCAAAATAACAATATCATGCTTTGCTATTGGTGTTATTGGGTTGCAAGCATATTGCAGCAAGCATGATCAAGGCCTGAATTGAATGTTCTTCACTTCGTTTGTGTTTTTCTACATGTCGTATCAACAGAAGAGAAATACGCTCGCACTTGATTCCATCTACAATCCCCGTAATTTAAATGAGATTTTACATGCTTCCGTAGATATTCTGTACTTGATCATTGATCCGTAAAAGATCAGGTTCTATTGTGGGAGCTTAATCAACTTGAATGCGATAGATTACTCTTGATCATTGTTCCTAAGTATCCATTTTTATCAAGAAGCATGATCATCAAATAAGCCTTGATCATGCTTCCACCATTTTATAGTGATCAAAAGCTATTTCTCACCGAGCACGATCGATTTAGTGCGAACTTGATTGATGATTTTTATTACTATTTTCTCACTATATAGAATGAAAATGACACTAGCCGTAAATTACAGAGATTCTATAATCGTTCCGAAGGTTATTTTTTAAAGGAGCTATAACTTTTCCATATTTTTATTATCGATGGAATTTTCATTATCCCATTCTGTTTTATATTTTCTAATCAATGTGAGTTTACATTGTAAATAAGTGACAACGTAATACTTTAAATCTTTCCAAGTTTGTTGAGAAATAATGTCGTACATTTTGCGTTTATAAATTGGCTACTAACATTAAATACCTAATTTATTTTCTATTTAATGTGACATCACTCTAAAAGTGAATGTTCACCTTTTTATTGTGTATTATATTTTTTGCTGTACAATTCTTAATTAAGTACCTATTACGGAATTTGGCAATGAAAAGAGAACAAACGATAGATAATCTCTACCAACTCGCAGAATTGACGCAACAAGTTCAAGCTGACCGTATTGAAATTGTTTTAGAAGAGCGAAGTGATGACCACTTTCCTCCAATGTCTAAAGCTCTGATGGAAACGCGTTCTGGTTTAACTCGTCGTAAGTTGGATGAAGCAATTACTAAATTAGAACAAGCAGGGCATCAATTTACTAAGAATAATGCCAATCATTATTCTATTTCTCTTGCTGAAGCGCACATGCTAATGGACGCTGCAGGTGTGCCTAAATTCCATCAACGTAAAAAACATGGTGACCACAAACCCTGGATTATTAATGTTCAAAATCAAAAGGGTGGCACCGGGAAATCGATGACAGCGGTCCATTTAGCCGCTTGTCTAGCGCTGAATTTGGATAAACGTTACCGTATTTGTTTAATCGACTTAGACCCTCAAGGTTCTTTGCGCCTATTTTTAAATCCGCAAATCAGTTTATCTGAACACAGTAATATCTACTCAGCGGTTGATATTATGCTCGATAATGTGCCAGAAGGGACGGAAGTTGATTCTGCGTTTTTACATAAAAATGTCATGTTGCCAACGCAGTACCCAAACTTGAAAACCATTTCAGCTTTCCCTGAAGATGCAATGTTTAATGCTGAAGCTTGGCAATATCTTTCTCAAAATCAATCGCTTGATATTGTGCGTCTTTTAAAAGAAAAGTTGATAGACAAAATAGCCGATGATTTTGACATGATCATGATTGATACTGGCCCACACGTAGATCCGTTAGTGTGGAATGCGATGTATGCCTCTAACGCGTTATTGATTCCATGTGCAGCAAAGCGCTTGGATTGGGCATCGACAGTCAATTTCTTCCAGCATCTGCCAACTGTGTATGAAATGTTTCCAGAGGATTGGAAAGGGCTCGAATTTGTACGTCTGATGCCGACTATGTTTGAAGACGACAATAAAAAGCAAGTGTCGGTTTTAACCGAAATGAACTACTTATTAGGCGATCAAGTTATGATGGCGACGATTCCTCGTAGTCGTGCATTTGAAACTTGTGCTGACACATACAGCACTGTATTTGATCTCACCACCAGCGATTTTGAAGGTGGTAAAAAGACGCTGGCAACGGCACAAGATGCTGTGCAGAAAAGTGCATTAGAGCTTGAGCGCGTACTTCATAGTCATTGGTCATCACTTAATCAGGGGTAAATAAAACATGGCAATTAAAACGTCTGATCTAAATGCAAAACTGTTTGGTAAAGCGAATAAACGACGTGCTACCACCCCACAAGAGGCACAAACAGCGGCTAAGGAACAGGCCCAAGTTATCGAACTTGCAGTGGCTGGCGAAGAATTGGTAACGTTTGAGTTAGTACGTATTCCGGCTGATCAAGTGGCGGATAAAACGGTCGTTTTTTCGCAAAATGCACGTGAACAAGCTTTCCTAAATGAACATGCTTTGTCCGATGTTCTCACAACATTACGTGAACGTGGCCAGCAATACCCTGCTGTTGGGCGTAAAACGGCTGATGGTAAGATAGAAGTCTTAGACGGTAGCCGTCGTCGAATGTCTTGTATCCTGGCTGATAAAGAGTTTCTGGTTTACGTTGCCGAAGATATTAATGCTGAACACGCTAAATTTCTTTCTGATGTTGCAAACGCACATAAGCCACTTTCTTTGTACGAAAAAGGCAAAGAAATGCAGGCAAAGCTCGATAATCAAGACGCTGAAGATCAAAAAGCCTTAGCGAAAATGTTTCAATGCAGTGAAGCGTTAGTTAGTGGTGCTTTAAAGGCTGCAGCTTTACCTTTGGAGCTACTGCAAGCCTACCCAAATGTGGTTGAATTAGGTCGTCCGACTATAGTGAAGCTGCATAAGCAGTTCCATGAGCTAGACGCTGACCAACAAGCGAAATTATTAGCAAAGTGTCAATCTAAAGAAGGCTTTGTGTGGCAGCGCAGCAGCGCGCAAGGTGTGGCTAGGTTGACCAAAGAAGTGACTGAAACCATTGAGTCATGGATCCAAGAGTTAGTGCCACCTAAGCGTGCTGCGGCCACCAAAACTGACCTTGTCAAAGGCCGTGCAAGTTATAGTCGCAACGGCAGTAATTTGGCTCTGAATTTAAAGAAAGTTGATGACGCTACGATGCAAGAAATTTTAGATTTTATTCAAAGTAAACTCGATTAATTTTCTGCAGCTCTATAACAAAGCCCGCAATTGCGGGCTTTGTCGTTTACTATTATTGGTTTCTTAGACGTTGCCAATATTTCTCGTAAATGGCAAGAGCTTCAGAGCCAACATCGTTAATGAATTCCCCTTTTGCCATATCCGATTCGGAAGGAAAAATGGTTGGATTATCACGTAGTTCTACGGGAAGTAATGCTCGGCCACTTAGTGTCGCCGATGCGTAACCTAAGCTATTGACTATTTCTGCTTGGTTTTCGGCTTGGTACATAAAGTTGATGAACTTATGGGCTAATGTCTTATTTTTACTACCTGAAGGAATCGTAAAATTATCCATCCACAATACGGCGCCTTCTTCTGGCATAACAAACTTCAACTCAGGCATTTCAGCCTGGCCTTGGTAAGCGTTACCATTCCACTGCATACCTAAAGCAGCTTCACCTGAAACATAGGGAACATGCGGTGCATCAGAGTTATACAACAAAACGTTATCTTTTAGCGCCTCTAGTGACTGGTAGGCTTTTTCGATCTCTTGTTCATTTTTGGTATTGATGCTGAAGCCATTTAAAATGAGCGCCATACCGAATACATCACGAATATCGTCAATTAACATGACCTGTTGATTATATTGCTTGTTCCAAAGATCTGCCCAACGAGTCACTCCTTCAGGAATAAGCGTTTCGTTGTAGCTGATGCCAGTAATTCCCCAGATATAGGGTAGGGAATAGCGGTTTTTGGGGTCATGTGCTTGTCCTAACAATGAAGGCATTGCATCTTTCATATTCGGAATTTGTGTATGATCTAGCTCAGCAAGTAGGCCTTCACGTCCCATTTTTTCGATAAAATACGCGGACGCAAATACCACATCGTAACCGCCACCTTTAAGTAATTTGAGCTTGGTATACATTGACTCATTATTTTCAAAAGTTGAGTAGTTGATGGTGACATTTTCTTGCTCTTCAAATTGCTGTAGTGCTTTTTCAGGCAGATAACCGCCCCATGCGTAAACATTTAGCGTTTGTGTATTTGCGCTTACTTGAGAAGCGGTGAGCATTGCTGATAAAACCAATCCTTTGATGAAAGTCTTCATTGCATTTTCATTCCTCTTGAGTCCAGAACCATACTGGAGTTGAGCGAATAATTAGTTAAAAAGTGCTCGGATTAAAGCAAAACAAATTTGTCGTAAAGAAAAATATTTTTATGCATTCTTATGGTGCCTTTTGCCTGTGCTAACATTGGCTGATTAATCGTGGCTATGGCATAAAAATGAAAGCAATCAATGACTACTTAAAGCAACTTATTGAATTGGCAAACCTGACTGATTGGCGCTTTGGTGTTGTAGTGCGTGGTGATGATTTATTTCAGAATCAAGTCTGCGACACGCTGTTAACCATTGGTAATCCTACAACTTGTTTTCAAGTAGGAGGGGCGGCTCGAGATGTCACTCGTTCAGTTCCTTTTAATAAAGGTCAGCAACTGCTAGGACAAGAGTGCCAACGGTTAATTTATGATCTCAGTGATGGGTTTGATGCCAATAGTTTTAGTGCTGCACTTGGTGCATTAAAAGGGGCGGGCATTTTGCTTGTGATGGGGAATGAGAAAAATCGTTATTCTCCTGCGCAGCAATGGCTGAATATGGCGTTTGAGCAGTTACTCGTGCTTGATCAATCTCGCCCTTTGCCGGTACTACCTGATACTTCACTGGTTACTGATGAATTACCTCTTCCTCTTTTTTCACAGCAGAAAGAAGCCATTGCAAGTATTGTTCGCGTCGTTGAAGGCCATCGTAAGCGCCCTTTAGTCATTACGGCTGACCGCGGGCGTGGAAAAAGTAGTGCACTAGGGATCGCTGCTGCGGAGCTGATGAAAAAGCGGAATATTAATATACTCATCACTGCGCCGACAATTAACGCGGTTAAGCCTGTATTTGAACATGCGGCATTGAACCTTGCGGGTTCAAGTTGTAGTACCACAGATCTTCGATATCAACATTCATCGCTACAATTTGTTGCGCCGGATGAACTGCTAAGACTCAAACCTCAGGGTGATTTACTACTGGTTGATGAAGCGGCTGCTTTGCCTCTTGCCTTGTTGCAGCAGATGGTCGAGCTGTATCATCGCGCGGTATTTTCTACAACGATTCACGGCTATGAAGGGTGTGGTCGAGGTTTCACTCTCAAGTTTCAATCTTGGCTCAAAGAACACAGACCTGGCGTCAAGTCATTCCATATTGATCGACCGATTCGTTGGAAAGAAGGAGACCCACTCGAACGGTGGCAATATCAAACTTTTCTACTCAATTACGACTTACCAACGTTGGCGATACCATCTTCTTTTAATCTTAGTCACGTAACATTGGAGTTGATACCCAAACAGCAGATGCTCAATGAACCAAGATTGCTGCATGAGATTTTTTCGTTGTTGGTCAATGCACACTACCAAACTTCACCCAATGATTTATTCCATTTACTAGTCGATGACAACATGCAGCTTTATGTTTCGATGTTAGGTAAGCGTTGTCTTGGCTGTATTTTAACGGTAGAAGAAGGTCAATTAGATGAGCCTTTAATTCGTTCTATTCAGCAAGGACAACGTCGTCCTAAGGGGCATTTTGTACCTATATCGCTTGCTAACCAAGTGGGTATTACCGAAGCTGCCGCTCAATCTTGTACGCGAATTATGCGAATAGCCGTTCATCCTGATTGGCAACGAAAAGGCGTTGGTGCACAGTTGCTTACTCTGCTGAGCAAAAAGGTGACTAGCGATTATCTTGCAACAAGTTTTGGAGCGACAAGTGAGCTCATTCATTTTTGGGCATCACAACACTTTGTTCCTGTGAAAATTGGCACACAGCGCGATCAAGCCAGCGGTTGTTATTCATTACTCATGGTTCAGGATTCAAGTCTTTCTTGGATCGCAATAGCGACACAACGTTTTAAGCGCCATTTCTTATATTCGCTAATGGATACATTACAAAATATCGAACCTGAATTGGTGCGAACTTTACTTATGCAGATGGCTAACAACAGTGAGGTATTCAACTCAGATCCAGTCGAGATGGTTCCGTATCGTCTACTGTCTGATTACAGTGCCGGTGGTTCAGATTTTGAAAGTGTCAGCGTTTGGATTCAGCAAGTACTCCATTGCCTCAATTCTGAATTCGCATTTTCCATTTCGGATGTATTGGTTAAAAAATGTTTGCAGAATAAAAGTTGGTCGGCTTGTGTCAATGAACTTGGATTGTCTGGGCGTAAGCAAATTGAACAAGCCATTCGCCATGATCTGAGTTTTATTTTGGATAATTTACACTGTAAAACTGCTGAATCCGATTAATAATGAAGCTGGGATTTACAGTGTAAATAGACGGTGTTCGCTGTTTTTCGAATGTCACTCAAGGTCATCAATAGCAAGTTGTTAAGAGAGGTATAGTTAATTGATCTTCTGTGACTCTTTTAAAAGTCGATTTTACCGCGCAAAGACTTATTTGCGCCATTTCTTTTCTTCGCCTCAATCCGTCGATGTTGAGAACCTTTAGTCGGTTTTGTTGCGGTGCGTTTCTTTACGACCACCATTGCTGAAAGAATCAGTTCTTTGAGGCGGTTGAGTGCATCTTCTCTGTTTTGCTCTTGGGTTCGATAAGACTGAGCTTTGATAACGATGACACCTTCTTTGGTAATTCTTGAGTCAGATAAGGCGAGTAGTTTTTGCTTGTAAAGATCGGGCAGGGTTGAGCGATGAATATCAAATCGTAAATGTATTGCACTAGAAACCTTATTAACATTCTGCCCGCCGCTACCCATGGCGCGAATTGCTGAAAGTTCAATTTCCCAACTAGCGAGTTCGACGGTGTTAGATATCTTTAGCATAAATCCAGAGTAAGAAGTGATTTCAGTCGTCATTCTAATGGAGTTGCTAGTGGTTTACCATCTCACCTATGAATGAATCGATCTCGCAAGACCACTGCGAGTTTATTTTTGCGCTAGACGTATTCAAGGGGGCGAGACAATATTATTTGATAACACAGAGCTTAATCACACATGTGAGAATCTATAGTTGGTCAAAATGGATAGAGTTTGATAGGTTAAGAAGACGTAGTGATTGGAAAGGTATAATTATATGAAAGTAAACGTTCAAACACATCATGTATCAATTAATGAAGACTCACGTAAAGAAATTGAAAGTAAATTTGAGAAAATTTCATCTCACTTTCCTCAATTGATCAGCTGCGACATTATTATCACCAAAGAACACGGGCAGCATGAGGTAGAAATCTTCACCAATTATGAGGGCGTGCGCGTTTCAGCTAAATCGACAAACGACGTTATGTATCCGGCGATTGCTGCGGCGTTGAAGAAACTTGAAGCTGGTTTAAGCAATCGCAAAGGGCAATTGAGAGCCGATATTCATGCTAAACCAACGGGTATGAGACCTGAGATAGATACTGACCTTATCTCAGAAGAGTAATCTTATTTTCATATCATCAAACAGATTCTTGAAGCCAGCCGCATCGTGCTGGCTTTTTTTATACTCAATACCTAGGATGTCGCAGAATGCGTAAACCAATAGGTTGTTCGACCGATTATTGCTTTAACTTTAATGCAATCAATATTTCCATATCATAAGTTTGAACCTCGGTTATAGATCACATTCATCGTGCCAATAAAATCGATATCTTACACATCGTTTATTTGTTTTAAGGTTGGTTGTATGGATATTCGATTTTGTGAAAAATGTGGTGAAGCAACACCACACAAAGAGATCATTAAACAGAAGCCTTCGAAGTATGGAAAAAGTAGAAAGGAGCAGTTTAAAGCATTTTTAGAAGGGTTCTTTTCGGGAACTGCAAGCCCAGCATTGGCATCATTAGAACTTATTGACCGATATGTTGTTTGTGATAAGTGTGGGCATAAAGTACTCGAAAATCACGGTGAAGAATTTCAATGATACGATAACTACAAGGATATTATTTGATGACCAAATTTCAGTTTTTTTGCAAACCAGGCTCTGAACGTAAAGAATTTACTTATCTCGATATGAGTAGCGATACATTCTCGGATGAAAAAGCGCAACTATTACAATTAGATTTTGAAGTTGAAGATGATGTTATTTACGCGAGTACAGCAGAAGAGGCTGTTGAAAAGTTTCGTTCAAATTATCTTTATGCTTTAGAAGAGTACAACAATGCACACCCATCGAGTGCCTTTATCACTTTGGTGATTGAAAGCTACAAGGAGGTGCGTCGTCGATTTGCTGTACGTTAACTAGTTTGCATTTCACAGCTACTTATTTTCAATCTTTCTCATTGGTTCGATACTTATTTTGTCTAAAAGAGCGTTTTGCGGAGCAAATCACTATCAATCATTGCTTCAATCAGTGATATGCTAATTGTTAGAGAAAGTAAAAGAATACAAAGCTCACTCAATGAGGAACAATAATGATCAACATTGCCTTTTTTAGCACGAAGTCTTATGACCAAGCTGCATTCGAACAAGCTAAAAATAACCACCAGGTCAATTATCACTTTTACGACTTTTTACTCACTGAAAAAACAGCCAAAATGGCCAAAGGTTGTGAAGTGGTGTGTGCGTTCGTTAATGATGATTTATCACGTACGGTTCTAGAACAACTTGCAGTGCGTGGTGTTAAGATGATCGCTATGCGTTGCGCAGGGTTTAATAATGTCGATTTGGATGCAGCAAAAGAGTTCGATATTACTGTGGCTCGTGTACCGGCTTACTCACCAGAATCGATTGCTGAACACACGGTGGGATTAATGATGACATTAAACCGCCGTTTCCATAAAGCGTATCAGCGCACCCGCGAAGCGAATTTCTCACTGGAAGGTTTGGTTGGTTTTAACTTTCATGGTCGTACCGCCGGTATCATCGGTACTGGGAAAATAGGTCTGGCAACGATTCGGATTTTGAGAGGGCTTGGTATGAACGTGTTGTGTTCTGACCCTTATCCAAGCGAAGTAGCAAAAGAGCTTGGAGCCACTTACTGTGAATTAGAGACGCTTATTCGTCAATCTGATGTCATCTCCTTACATTGTCCAATGACTAAAGAGAATTACCATCTTTTGGATGCGGCTTCCTTTGGGAAAATGAAAGATGGGGTGATGATCATCAACACCAGTCGTGGTGAGTTGTTAGATTCAGTTGCCGCTATTGAAGCGCTTAAGCAAGGGCGTATTGGTGCGCTTGGTTTAGACGTTTATGAGAGCGAGAAGGAACTATTCTTCCAAGATAAATCAAATGATGTGATTGTTGATGATGTGTTTAGACGTTTGTCTGCGTGTCATAATGTTATTTTTACCGGTCACCAAGCTTTCTTGACTACCGATGCACTGCAGAGCATTGCCGAAACCACACTGTCCAATATAGATAGCTTTGCACAACAAAAAAGCAATCCAAACTTCTTAGATTTTACTTGATAAACGTCATTGCCTTTCATCTTTCGGAGAATCCATCACCACCATCGTGCTGATGGATTTTACCGTTAAACACTCACCAAGTACGTCTGCGTGAAAGCGTTTATAAGCACCGAGATCTTTTGTTTCAACGCGGAGAAGGTATTCGTTCATTCCCGTGATGTTGTGGCATTCCACCACTTCTTTCGCAAAACGTACATGTTCTTCGAAACTAAGTTGTGCTTTTTTCGTGTGACTGTTTAAACCAATCGCTACGTAAGCTACAAAACCGACATCAAGCTGTGTTTTATCCAATATCGCACGATAGCTTTTAATTACCTTTTTCCGTTCTAGATCTTGAACTCGTCGCAGAGTTGCTGAGGGAGATAACCCTACTCGCTCGGCTAGTTCAACATTAGATACTCGGCCATCAATTTTTAGTTCTTGCAATATTCTTTCGTCAAATCGGTCCATGGGTATTTTTTATTGTCCATTTTTATTGTTTAAAACAAATATAAGCACAATATTGCTAGTTGATACCATTATTATTTTCTTATCGTTTATCAATAGAGAGAAAAAAATGGATTACACACAGTGGGGGCCATTGATTGGGTTTGCCTTTGTCTCAACATTTTCACCGGGGCCGAACAACATTATGCTCATGACATCAGGAGCCAATGTCGGTTTTGTACGTACCATTCCTCATATGTTGGGTATAACCTTTGGTTTTAGCCTCATGTTGTTGTTAGTTGGTGTTGGGCTAACAGAGTTGTTCCAACGCTATTCACTGTTACAACAAGGCTTGCAAATCACTTGCATGGCATATTTAGTTTATTTGGCCATAAAAATTGCTTTAAGTAACTCTGCACAAAATGCTGAGCACTATCAGCCGATGTCATTTGTAGCCGCAGTACTGTTTCAATGGGTTAATCCTAAAGGGTGGTCGATGGCATTAACCGCTGTGAGTGTTTATAACCAGAGTGCTAGTTGGGCGCAGTTGTTACTTATTTCACTGGTGTTTGCACTGGTAAACATTCCATCGGTCAGTGTATGGGCAGCCGCCGGCAAACAACTGAGTTATTGGATGAATCATCCAAGCTATGTACGTTGGTTTAATGGTGCTATGGGGGCTTTACTGCTGTTTTCCGTAGTATCTATGTTATAGAGCGTTACTATTAATCAATATCTGTCAGGTTAAATGCTACTCACAGAGGAACGTCTCACCAAAATTGGCATAAACAATTTGTGCTCATGATATTCTGCATTTTCGTGGCTTGCCAGTTGCAGTGAGAGTTTTACCGCTTGATTAGCCATCACTTGAATCGGGTAGCGAATCGTAGTGAGGCGAGGGTAGATATAGCGAGCGATATGCCCATCGTCGAACCCAATTACCGACATGTTCTCGGGAATACGGACACCATTTTCTTGTAATAAGGTGAGGCAACCAGCAGCCATGTAGTCATTGTAGGTGGCGATCGCGGTAATCGGTGTATTCTTGGCCATTAGGTTAACCATCGCTTGCTCTCCACCAAGCTCATCGGGTTCACCGTATTCGATGTACTCTTCAATGGGTTCAATGCCATTGTCACGCAAGGCATCTAAATAGCCAGTTTTGCGGTCGTGCGCATCTTCAATATCGTGGCTTGAGCAAATGTATGCGATATGTTTATGGCCATTTCGAATCAAATACTCTGTCGCCATGTAAGAGCCTTTGTGGTTGTCGAGCGCGATACAACGGGAAGCTATTTCCGGTACGATTCGGTTGATTAATACCATGCCGGGAATTTCTTGAGCTAACTTAGTCAGTTCTTCGTCGCTCATGCCTTTGCTGTGCACGACTAACGATTCACAACGGCTGTTAATGAGTAAGTTAATGGCGTTGCGCTCTTTGAGGGCATCATGGTAACCACTGCCAATTAATAACTGTTTACCTTGCTCACTTGCTATTGTGTCAATTGCTTTGACCATGGTGCCAAAGAAAGGAGCAGAGACATCATTCACCAAAACGCCTATTGCATTAGAGGATTTACTAACTAAAGCGCGTGCATTGGCGTTAGGGCGATAGCCTAGCTTCTCCATTGCCGCTTTGACCGCGATAATGGCTGATTCACTGGTATGTGGAGCGTTGTTGAGTACGCGTGAAGTAGTTGCAATGGATACGCCTGCTTCTTTTGCAACGTCTTTAATGGTCGCCATAGTGCCTCTTTTCTTCTAATTGTGGTTAATTAGACAGTGGATGAGTGAATAACACAAATGCTAAAGATCGTTTAACTCGATTGTTGCAGGTTTTATTTAACCATTTGATAAAAAAGCCCTCAACATGATTGAGGGCTAAGTTAACAGAAGCGATAGGGTAAGCGCTAGGCGTGAGGTTTTAACGTGACTGTATATCGGTACGTTTTCTCTAGTAGCTGAAACTCTTTATGAACACTTGGGCTCCAAGAGTCATCGCCACCAACCCCCATATGTTGGTGATCAATGCGGACATACACTTTATCTTCTGCTTCCAATTCATTGGTGTGTTTGGCCTGCGTTAATTGCTCCAAGCTATATTGGCTAACACTAAATGCCAAATCGCCCATGAACGTCAGGTCGCCGACAGCTAGCCATTTTGTGCCGCTGCGTAGGCCATTATCGGTTGGAAAAATATAGGATGTATGCATCGACTCTAGGGGTTGAGTATGTAAGCCAAAGCGGGCGGCCGACAAGCGGTCAGGGTAGTTCTCGAATGGGCCTAAACCTAGCCAAGTGACTTCCTCCGCCAATGGTAATTCCAACTCTAAACCGATACGTGGCATCGGAGGAAGATGGTCTGCCAATTTTACGCTGACATCCAAACTCATGCAGCCTTGGTTATCGAGTGTGTAAGTCCAAACGGTTAGCGCTTGAATGGCCTCATTATAGCGATAAGCAAAGGTTGAGGTGACTTGAATGGCTTGGTTTAGTGTTTCACTGACGCAACTGATACACTCACGCTGCCATTGGTCAATGCCCGCTAGTTGCCAACGACATACCCAAGCATTTGGGTCTATGTTGTCCACTTCGCTAACGCCAATATCATTATCTAATGGTGCGCGGAAAAAGTTATCTTTGGGCGATCGCAGTATTTGCGGCTGTCCATCTACTCGCCAATCAGTGAGTAAGCCGGTCTGTGTATCCCATTGCCATTGATGTTTTGCATCACGACTGTTTACCAAAATCTGAGAGCCTTGTTCGCTGAGTTCTGGCGCTGGTTGAAGATTCACCTCAGGCAGTGATAAAGTACAAGTATTGATTAATGCAAACTGCTCGGTAGCGATAGTATGACCCGCTGGCGCCCAAGCGGTTGGATTCACTAAACAAACATCCGTATTGAGATGATAGAGTGCACCGACTTTTGGCTGGAAATTCCATTCAATTATTATGTGCTGCTGGCTGTCAGCCTCAATAGTGAGCGCTAACTGACCGGTTTGAATAGCCACACCATTTTCTAACAGAGACCAGTTTAGCTGTTCGTTATCGGTAGCACGGAACAAGTTCTCGTTAGTGATGGTTAAGTGGCAGTGCTGCTCATGTTGTTTATTGAGCACAACGGTGATCATCCGTTGACAGAATTTGGCTTCTTCTAGTGTTGGGTGTGGAGTGCGATCTGGGAAGATCAAACCGTTGATGCAGAACTGACGGTCATTGATTTCATCACCAAAGTCACCACCGTAAGCCCAGAAGTGTTGGCTGTTTTCGTCCCATTGGCTCAAGCCTTGATCCACCCAATCCCAAATAAAGCCGCCTTGTAGACGAGGGTAATCGCGGAACGCATCCCAGTAGTCATTAAAGCTACCTAGACTGTTGCCCATTGCGTGAGCGTATTCACACAAAATCAAAGGGCGAGTTTCGTTTGGTAACGACACCCATTTCTTGATCGCCCATTTAGGCACGGCTTCGTCTTCTATGACCGTATTCACACGCGCGTACATTGGCGCAATGATGTCTGTTGCTGTCGTGTTTGAACCGCCACCTTCGTACTGCACTGGGCGAGAAGGATCGTAGTTTTTAGACCAAGCGTACATCGCATTATGGTTGCTGCCGTGACCAGACTCGTTACCTAAAGACCAGATGATGATCGAAGGGTGGTTCTTATCACGTATCACCATTTGCGTGTAACGGCTCATGTAAGCGTGTGCCCACTGCGGATCGCTCGATAGGCGGTTCATTGGCTGCATGCCATGAGTTTCGATGTTTGCCTCATCGCATACGTATAAGCCGTATTGGTCACACAGTTCGTACCAACGAGGGTGGTTCGGGTAGTGCGCCGTACGTACAGCGTTGAAGTTGTATTGCTTCATTAAGCAGATGTCACGGATCATGTCTTCTTCCGTCATCACATGACCAAGCTCTGGGTGATGTTCATGGCGATTGACGCCGCGGATCAGCAAAGGCTTGCCGTTTAGCTTCAATTGGCTATCGGTAATTTCGACTTTACGGAAGCCCACTGGATACGCTTCGCTTTCTAAGTGCGTGCCGTTTTCATCCAACAGTGAGACGACTAAGCGATAGAGGTTCGGTGTTTCCGCCGTCCACTTCTTTGGCTTGCGTACGTGCAACGTTTGGAATACCACGTCATCCCTGGTGCCACGTTCGTCAATGCGCCGGTTGTGTGGACGATCGATGCGAGGCTCTGTCACGGCTTGTTTACCGTCAAACAGCTGCACTTGGACTTGATAGGTGTCAGGCGCAGAAATAGAAGTCACAACCGACAGGGAACCATCGCGGTAACACGCGTCTAAATCTGGCGTGATGAACACATCTTCAATGCAGTGTTGTGGTTTAGACAGCAAAGTCACGTCGCGGAAGATACCACTTAGCCACCACATATCTTGGTCTTCCAAATAACTACCATCGCACCAGCGAATTACCATTACCGCTAAGCTGTTGTCACCGATATGGAGATAGGGTGATAAGTCAAATTCAGCGGGGAGTCGGCTGTCTTGGCTATAACCCACCCATTGACCGTTACACCATAAATAAAAGGCAGAGTTCACACCGTCGAAGATAATGCGCTGAGTCTCGTTGAGAGACGCTTCGCTCAGAGTCAGGCGAGTACGGTAGCATCCGGTTGGATTATCTGCGGGCACATAAGGTGGGTTGACTTCAAACGGGTATTTGATGTTAGTGTAAATTGGTTTGTCGTACCCTTGAAGTTGCCAGTTCGATGGCACGGTGATCTCATCCCATGCGTCATCATCAAAGTTGGCTTTAATGAAATCACCGTCGACCTGTTCTGGGGCATTAAACAGTTTGAACTTCCATTGACCATTGAGCGAGTGACGCTGAGCATTGCAGGATTGACGCGCATGATCAATATCACGGTAGCTCGCCAGTGGACTGTGCGCTTTAAGGCAGTGAATATTAACCGACTGAGGGTTCTCCCAGTCTCTTCGTTGGATAATGTCTGAAAATGCTTTCATGGTATTCCTACTTAACTTTTTATTTCTTATCTTGTTTCGCTACGGAATTTGAGTCCGTAGCAAGGGTGTCTTTGGTTTTGTTGTGAAGCGTTATTTCGCTAATTGTTTCACGAGATAATCTTTTGTTTCATGAAGTGTCTCCATTCTTTTTTATTGGTTTGAGTCCTAACTACGCTGCGTAGTGTAAATAAATAATGGAAACGTTTTCATGATGAGGTTGGTGTTTTTGTCGTAATTAGGGGTTTATTACTATTTTGTGTGATTTTTATCTCTTAAATTGAAGTGTTAAGTGCGGTTTTAGATTGATTTCTAATGGCATGGTTTGGAAACGTTTACTTAGGTTGGGTGGTGTTTGAGGTGGAGAATTATTGTTGATGTTATTTAAGTTGCTGATTTGAATTATCTTTTTTCTGGTTGAGGGGGTTGTTACTAAGAAGAGGGAAGAGAGCCCAATTGAAAACAACTGGGCATATGAGACAAGGAAGAATATACAACAAGTTGTGCGCGGACGTACTGCACACGAGCATTTGTTGTATCGTCAAACTGGGATTTTGAGTTAGGACCCAAGATAGACACTTCATAAAGAATTTCGAAGCCACAAGAATACGATTGTCGGTTAACCACTTCAAAAGGTGAGGAGTTCAACTGAGCGGTCTGTAACCTTATTTATGATTTTGTTGTTATAAGGTAATGAATTAAATCGTGAAAAATTCTTTATAGATCAGTTTGGTATTCGAATTCACGTGCAGTGCTTTAAAGAACTCAGTAACCAAATAATCTGAGGGTTTTTGAGCTGATCGCTGCGCAATATAAGAAGAAATAAGGCTTGGGGGGGAGATTGCACAAGTTTGAAAAATTATGTCTGATAAAATTATTTTACAAACGAAGTTATCGTATGGCCTTGGTGCTTTGGGCAAAGATTTTGACTGTGCACCAATCTATATTTTTTTAATGTTTTACTTTACCGATGTGGCTGGTCTATCTGCTGCGTTCGTTGGTACTATTTTTTTAGCTGCGCGTATTGTTGATGCTATTACCGATCCTATGATGGGCGTGATTGTGGACAATACACGCTCTAAGTTCGGCAAATTCCGTCCATGGATTGTGATTGGCACACTTTTAAATGCTGTTGTGTTAGTTGGCCTTTTCAGTACTCAGCGGTTTTGTTTATCAACGTTACTACCGACTTCATGAGGTTTTAGCCAGGAAGAAGAAAAGGAAATTGAAGCGCAATCTGAACACGTTGCTGCATCAGCGTAAGAATGTTTCCTCTATTGTGTAAGCGATACAGCTATCGTTTATAGAACTGCAAATAAAAACCCCCGATGCTTGTACTAACATCGGGGGTTTACAGTGTAAAGTGTGATTAAACTTTAAAGCGAACCAACAAATTATAGAGCTCATGAGCTCGCCCATTTAGTGTTTGGCTACCGTGACGGTTTTCGTTAGCTAAATCAGCTGATTGACTACTTTGATCGGAAATGACCACAATACGCTCAGAAATTTCTTGCCCTACAATACACTGTTCTTCCGTTGCTGTTGCAATCAACGAGTTCATGTCCATGATTGTGCCAATTGAATCTTGGATTTTTTTCAGGGCATCTGAAGCAGCATTGGCTTCTTGCACCGTCGTTACGCTGCGGCTTTGGCTGGAATCCATTGCTTTTACGGCGGCATCCGATGCCTTTTTCAATTGCTCGATCATTTGATGGATGTCACCAGTACTTTCTTGAGTTCGGCTGGCTAATTTACGTACTTCATCGGCAACTACTGCAAAACCGCGCCCTTGTTCACCTGCACGAGCCGCCTCTATTGCAGCATTGAGTGCTAATAAATTGGTTTGTTCCGCAATATCTTGGATTACAGTAAGTGAAGAGGAAATGTTTTTCACATCGCCTTCGAGTTTCGAAATAACGCTACTGGCCTCGGCAACCTCTTCGGCTAATGCCTGAACTGAATGTGCGGCCGACTCAACAATTCGATGAGCATCTAATGCATTGTCATCGGCATCTTTTGCTGATTGCGCCGCTTGACTTGCATTACTTGAAATCTCTGTTGCAGTTGTGGTCATTTCTGTCATTGCAGTGGCAACTTGCTCAGTCTCTTGGCGCTGACCTGCGGCGATAGTATCAACCTGTGTAGCGCGTTTGGTCATATTGTCGGTTTCATCGACGACCTGCTGACCGACTTGATTGACGCGTTTAATAATGTCTTGCAAGCTAGTTACAAACGCATTGAAATTATCACTGAGTTTAGCAAATTCCGGTGCGTTGAATTTTTCCATTCTTGCTGTTAAATCAGCGTCGCCACTGGCAAATGAGCGAATAGAAGCATCAAATAGCTCCAAAGGTCGCATTATGCTGCGATTCAAAATAACCGCGAATATACCAACAACCGCGACAATAAATAGGCTGAATGTCGCAATGGTGAGCAAACTTTTATCGAGCTGTTCAGAGGATCGGGCGGCCATTTCATCCATCACTGCATCAACATCATCGGTGTAGAAACCTGTACCGATGATTAAACCCCACTGAGATAAATAAACGGAATAGCTCAATTTAGGTAAAGGTGTTGATTCACCAGGTTTGGGAAAATAATAGGTGGTGAAAGCATCTTTTTTGGAATTTTGAATGACATCTCGTACAAAGTAATTACCTTGAGCATCTTGAAGATTCCAAAAGTTTTCACCAATTCCCTTGTCACTTTTACCCAGCAGTAGCCGATCACCTTTTGGGTTGTAACCAAAAAGATAACCATTGCCACCAAAAGATATTTCTCGTAAAACAAGCAGCGCTTCTTCAAGAGAGGCGTTGCGTTGCGTTAATGGAGACAGAGCTGTTTCAGCAATTTGTAGATAAGATTTTAGTTCTGCGCGTTTCATATCCATCATGCTGCTGCGCGTTTCGGTTATCTGCTCGTTATTTAGCTTTTGAGTTTCGGAAAAGCTAAGGTACATCATACTCAATGAGATAATGAGCAGTGGAACAATAGACAGCACGTAGAGTCGTTGGCGAATCGTAAGGCTCATGGGGCACTTCCTGTGATAAATAAGGTTGTATTTAGTACTACCACTAACGTTTATATTGTTGTTTTTGTAAATTATAGAATAGTTTAAGTTTTGTGCCTTTGCCGACAAAGAACCTCAGAAAGAGAGGTGTTATCCATTGTTTTTTTTGAACAATGAATCTCGTGTATGGAGTTACATTTCCTTATGATATACTCTTGCCCCGTTTTACCTTCCAAGAGCCAAATAGCCATGAGCATGAAAAATGAAATCCAACAACTAAACAACCGTTTAGACACTTGCCGTCATAAACTTGAAGCGGCTAAAGCTCGTGGTGACCAGGCAATGATCAGTAAATTTACCGATGAAGTTGAGCAGTTGACGAAGAAGGTGGCTCAAGTGAAACACAAAGACAACTACACAATGAACAAAGAACGTAAGAGCTTGCTTGATATGCCGTTCTCTCGCGAAATTACCAAAGCAGAACAAGCAGATTTAGGTAAATTGAAAAAATCAGTTAAGGGTTTGATTGTGGTTCATCCATTGACAAAAATGGGTAAAGAATTACGTATTGAAGTGATGACGGGTTTTGCGCCTAAGCCTTTTTAAGGTCGAATTTTTTCATTCGGGTAGTGTATCAATAGAAAAAGAGCCAGTCTTTACTGGCTCTTTTTGATCTAGTAACCCATTAATTGCAGAAGGTTTTCCGCAGTGCTGATAGCTTCTTTACGGTTGGCAATATTGAGTTTTTGGTACAAGTTGCGAATATGCGTTTTGATGGTCGTTCCCGCAACATCGAGCTCCTGTGCGATTTGTTCATTACTAAAACCAGAGTAAATAAGCCCGAGAACTTGCCATTCGCGTTGGGTAAGTGGACTGGTACGAACTAACTCAGGGATGTTAGGGTGGCTGACTAATTTTTCAACGAACTCTTCGTCAAAATGCACAGAACGACTGCGTTGTGTAGTCGAGATTTCTTTTATTAACTGCTGTGCTCGATGACGTTCTAAGTCCCCTAGTTCTGAGCGAGAAGCGAGTTTCTCTAGTAAGTGGCCAATCTTTGCGCCATCAATCAAAAAGTTGCCGATCATACCGGTTTGGTTGGTTAACTTAAGCGCTTCTTTTAACCGTTCTTTGGCTAATTCATCATCATGTAATGTGGTGGCAAGGACGGTTTCAACGATTAAGTTCCGATTCGTATCGGTGATAAGCTGGTAAGTCGTCGCTTCACTTTGTAAGAAGGCGATCGTTTGAGCAGCTTCATCGAGCAGACCTAGGTGGATCTGACAGCGAGCAATGTTGCGCCATTGCAATTGTGAGAAGTGGTTGCAGGCTTTCTCTGGTCGAATAGTGGTATCTAGCCATTGCTGCATGGCTTCATTATCCCCACGAGCTTGCCAGAATAGAATTAGAGACAAGGATGCGTTGGCTGTCCAGTCAACGTGGTAGGTCGACTGTTTGAGGAGATGCTGGATCTGCTCGATAAACTTCCCTGCTTTATCGAGTTCACCGCGTCCAATGGCAATGCGCGCGAGCATTGAATTGCTATGTAAGTGCTTACTTGGTGAATGATTGCCAAGGACTCGTAGACCTTTATAAGCGCACTCTTCAGCTTCATCTAATCGATTCCAACACCATAATATTTGTGCTCGTACGCGCAGCAAGAATTCATGCAGTGGAACTTGCTGAAGTTGTTGCTCTTCTATTAGCTTAAAGGCTACATCTTGCACTTCAAAGGCTGCTTGAACATAACCTTGAGCTATCAAAATTTCGCTTTGTTGCAATAAAGCCCAAAGAACTTGGTGGAATACTTGATATTGGCGACCGAGCTTTTCTGTCTGTTGCATCATTGACAAAGCACGGCTGAGTTGACCCAAGACATGATTCACTTCACCAACTACTGATGTAGCCACAATGCGGCTTCTATAAACGGTATGGTCCAATTGGCTTAATGACAGTTCTGCAAGTTCTAATGCTTTTTCTGGTTCATTTTGGTTAATGGCGACTTGTGCACGCAGGGCATTAAATTCACCTTGTTCTTTGGTGGTGAGTTTAACATTGAGTGCGTTCATCTCTTTGTCTGCTTTGGCCAGCAGATCCCCCACATCGTTGTAGCGATGTTGGCTTTGGGCGAGCCAAGCTTGCAACATACACAGTTTCGGTTCGCTGTAGAGTTGAGTGGGTGAGAGCTGATTAATCGCCTCTTCCAAAGTTGCGAGCTCACCTTGGTTGAACATTTTCCAACCGTATTGTGTCAAAATAGCGGCTAAGAGGTCTGCATCATTGGCTAAACGTGCATGCCTCAGTGCTTGATGTGGAGTTGATTCGGCTAGCCAAGCGTGTGCTGCTGCGCGATGCAGTTCCTGTTCTTGCTGTGGAATACGCGCTAGGCGCTCATGAGCGAGAAATTCTGCGAATAAATTATGGAAGCGATACCAGTTATGTTCCCCTTCCAATGGGTAAATAAAGAGACCATAGCGGTTTAAGGACTCAATCATACTCAATGCATCGTCACGCTTGGTAAGCGCGGTTACTAAGACATCATTAAAATGATCCAGTACTGAACACTGCATCAAAAATTGACGTGTTTCTTTATCAAGCAGATCAAACACTTCCTCAACTAAGTAATCCCAAAGATGTGCGTGATTAAATTGCGAGACAGATTCAGCCGTTTGAGCCAATGTTCGTTTTTGATGCTGAGCTTGCAAGGCAATCAATTGCAAAGCGGATGGCCAGCCTTCGACATAAGTTCGAAGATTATTTGCGGTGTCGTTATCGACGCCATCGACGACGCGTTGATTGAAAAAGCGTGTGGTTTCTTCGGTATCAAAAGCAAGCAGTCTATTACCTATTTCGATCATCAAGTCGCGAACCCGCAGGTTTGCTGTCCCTAAAGGTGGGGTTGCGCGGCTCGTGACCACCAGGGTGAGGTTGTCAGGCATGTGTTTTAGGAAAAAACGCATTGCTTCATGAATTTCATCATCAGAGATTAAGTGGTAATCATCGAGCACCACATAACACTCTTTATTAAAAGCTGACATTTCGGCAAAGACTTCACTAAATAGTGAATGAAGTGACGAAAACTGACGTCGCTCTGCTAACTTCTGTGCATTGGGGCAACTGTGATGTGTTGCTTTATTAATCGCCTGCAACAGGTAGTTCATAAAGCGAAAAGCATCGTTATCGCTTTCATCAATGCTATACCAGCCAACGTTAGGTTTATCAGAGAGCCATTGTGCAGCCATAGTGGTTTTGCCGTACCCCGCAGGTGAACGAAATAGAACCAGTTTGTAGCAAGGCGCTTGGGCCAGCAGTTCGAGTACTCTTGGGCGAACGATGGCGTTGTGTAAGCGCCCAGGGCGAGTCAGTTTCGAAGGAATCCACATCTTCCATATCCCATTGGTAATGGTTACTTTATCAAAAGCACAATTACGCACTTTATTACGTAATTTATCATTTTGTGTTTAGTAAAAAGTCGTACTGTTAAACATTTTATATGGATAGTACTTGATGTTGAGTGGCGTGTTTATTGATCCATAACGAGATTTCTGTTGGATTCACACTAACCACCCATCTACGCCCTAGTTTTGTGCTCTGTGTCACCAAATCTTCTCAATTATGTGCTAAACAGAAAGTTGGTATGTACATCACTCAATGTAATTAGTGAGGTCGAGTCATTTTTTTTGGGATATCCCTCTCATTATGAGTAATTGTTTATACCGCAAGAAATTTTAGTTTTTAGCAATGAAGTTAAAGATATTGGTTAAGTGATGTGATCAGAATCACTCGTTATTCGAAGGATATCTCAACTAATGAGAGATGGATCACCGACACGATTGTGCTCCCCCCTCTACGCCCTGACTCCTCCTCCTAAATGTGCCTGTGAGTAGGAGGATGCCGAGCTTTTGATGGTGATGCACGATATGGCACAGATGGATTAAAACGGATAAGTGAGATTTCCCTGATGAAACCTACGCAACAAAAAAAATTCGATAAAGCTTCTTTCCAAAAGAACGTGGTAAAACACCTTACTGCAACTTATGCAACCAGCATTGAGCATGCCAGTAGCCGTACTTGGTACTTGGCGATGGGTCGTGCACTCGCAGAATTAACAACGTTTGACTTACTTGAAACTGAGCAAGATGAGCGAATCGTCAACGCGAAAAGTTTGAATTACCTTTCTCTTGAGTTCTTGATTGGACGTTTAACGGGTAACAACCTGATCAGCATGGGTCTGTATGAACAAATTACAGAAGCAATGACTGAGCTAGGTCAAAACTTAACGGATCTTCTTGAAGAAGAGCGTGACCCATCATTGGGTAACGGTGGTTTAGGTCGTCTAGCAGCGTGTTTCATGGATTCGTGTGCCGCTCAAGAATACCCAACTGTGGGCTACGGTCTGCACTATGAATATGGTTTGTTTAAGCAGTCTTTCAAAGAAGGTCATCAGCAAGAAGCGCCTGACGCATGGCGTGGTGTTGAAGGTTACCCTTGGGAGATCGCTCGTCCAGATATCGCGCAAGAGATCGGTTTTTATGGTCACGTTGAAGTGGTTAATGAAAACGGTATCGAGAAGCGTTGCTGGGTTCCTGGTATGTATGTACAAGGTATGCCATGGGATCTACCAATTGTGGGTTACGAAAGTGATACGGTTTACCCTCTACGTTTGTGGGAATGTCGTGCAATTGCGCCTTTCTCACTAGAAAGTTTTAACAATGGTAACTACTTTGAAGCGCAGCATGCGTTAATCGATGCAGGCAACATCACCAAAGTCTTGTACCCAAATGACAACCATGAAAAAGGTAAAACACTGCGTTTGATGCAGCAGTACTTCCACAGTGCAGCGTCAGTACGTGATATTTTGCGCCGTCATGAAGCCGCTGGTCACGCAATTGCCGATCTGCCTAAGTACGAAACCATTCAGTTAAATGATACGCACCCGACGATCGCTATTCCAGAATTGATGCGTATCTTGATCGATGAAAAAGGCATGGGTTGGGATGAAGCATGGGCGATCTGCTCTAAAACATTCGCTTACACCAACCACACCTTGCTACCTGAAGCATTGGAAACGTGGAGCGAATCTTTGATTCAACGCTTGTTGCCTCGTCATATGGAAATCATTTACGAGATCAACCACCGCTTCCTACAAGAAGTTCGTGCTAAATGGCCTGGTGATGTCGCTAAACAGCAAAAACTGTCGATCATCCAAGATGGTTTCCACCGTATGGTTCGCATGGCAAACCTTTGTGTGGTTGGCTCTTACGCGGTAAATGGTGTGGCAGCACTTCACTCAGAATTGGTGAAACGTGATTTGTTCCCTGAGTTCAACGAGCTGTACCCAACTCGTCTGCACAATGTGACAAATGGTATTACACCACGCCGTTGGTTGAAGTTCTGTAACCCTGGTTTATCGGCACTGATTACTGAAAAAATTGGTTCAGATTGGCCAGCACATCTTGATCAACTTGAAGCGATTGCTCAGTACGCTGATGATGCCAAATTCCAAAAAGAATTTATGGCAGTGAAGAAGCAGAACAAACAGCGCTTAGCTGATTGGGTTAAAGAGAACATGGATATCGAACTTGATACCAATGCAATCTTTGACGTGCAAATCAAACGTCTACATGAATACAAGCGTCAACACCTTAACATGCTACACATCTTGTCTCTGTATCATCGTTTGATCAATGACCCAACGTTTGATATGGCACCACGTGTGGTCTTCTTTGCAGCGAAAGCGGCGCCGGGTTACCACTTAGCGAAAGAGATCATTTACGGCCTCAACAAGATCGCTGAGAAAGTGAATAACGACCCTCGTATTGGTAACAAATTGAAAGTGGTCTTCATTCCTGATTACCGCGTGAGCATGGCTGAAATCATCATCCCAGCCGCTGACGTATCAGAGCAAATTTCAACTGCCGGTAAAGAAGCTTCTGGTACTGGTAACATGAAAATGGCGCTAAACGGCGCGTTGACTATCGGTACGATGGATGGGGCGAACGTAGAAATTCGCGAAGAAGTGGGCGATGACAATATCTACATCTTTGGTTTAGAAGTCGATGAAGTGGAAGCGGTGAAAGCGCGTGGTTACAACCCATACGATTACTACAACGCTGATCCTCTACTGAAAGCGTCACTTGATCTGCTGTTAGGTGAAGAATTCACACCAGGTGCTTCAGGTAAGCTGCGTGCTACTTTTGATAGCTTGCTTGATGGTGGTGACCCGTACCTAGTGTTAGCAGACTTTGCTTCTTACGTAAAAGCGCATGAAGCGATGGATAAGCAGTACCGTGATCAAGCTGGTTGGGCTAAGAAAGCGATTCTGAATACCGCATTAGTGGGCAAATTCAGCTCAGACCGCAGTATCAGAGATTACGTCAACAACATCTGGAAACTAGAAGCAGTTAAGCGTTAATTTTTAACTTAGCCAAGGCATTCGTGCCTTGGCTCTTTGCTTCTTTTGCAAATAAAAGTACTCATTTACAAAATACTACTATTAAACCCCTACAATTTTGAAGGGTAAAGCAGTCCCTTCGGAGAGAGCGATGAAAGAACTAAACGCATTAAAACAAGTCGCTGAAATGGCGAAATTAGCCGACAGCTATGTGAGCGCGTGGGGCGACGAAGCGAAAGTGGAAGATGAAACCCTTATTCGCTTATTGGCGTCTTTAGGCTATGACACAACCAATGATGAAACCTTGCTGAAATCAGCAGAGAAAAAACACAAAAAAGAGGTATTAAACCCAGTTCTCGTTGTTCGCGAGGGTGAGGCAGTGGAAATTCCACTGTACTTAGGTATTAGCGCACGTGAAAGTGAATTTAACTGGCGCTTAGAAACCGAGCAAGGAGAGGTACTTGAAGGCTATCTTCAGTCACAAATCGTTCGTGATGATCGTGCCGAGGGTGGCCCTCTAGTGTTCACATTGCCAAATGATTTGGCATGGGGTTATCACAAATTATTGGTGACGCGTAAACGTCGTAAAGCACCTTATGAGCTGACTTTGATCGTGACACCTCAAGCGTGTTACAAACAAGATCCAATTAGCCAAGGCAAAAAAATGTGGGGTCCAAGCGTTCAGCTTTATACTTTGCGTACGCAACACAACTGGGGTATTGGTGATTTTGGTGACTTGAAACAGTTGGTGTCAGATATTGCCTCTCGTGGTGGTGATTTTGTCGGTTTAAACCCAATTCATTCACTGTTCCCTGCAAACCCTGAAGGTGCAAGTCCATACAGCCCCTCTTCTCGTCGCTGGTTAAATATCCTCTATATTGACGTAAGCTCCGTGCCTGAATTTGCCTTAAGCGCAGACGCGCAGCAAAAGGTGGGCAGTGCAGACTTCCAGCAACGTTTACAAAAAGTTCGTGAAGCGCACTGGGTGAATTACACTGAAGTGGCAGAACTAAAAATGAGCGTTTTGCCATTACTATTTACCGAATTCAAAAAGCGTCATTTGGATAAAGGTAGTGATCGCGCTCAAGCGTTTCTGAATTTTGTTGAAGAAGGTGGTGACAGTCTACTTCACCAAGCGACTTTTGATGCGCTTCATGTTGAATTACATGGCCAAGATTCTAGTGTTTGGGGCTGGCCTGTCTTCCCTGAGAAATACCGCCGTTTTGAAAATAACGCGGTTCAGAAATTCATTACAGATAACCAAGACCAAGTACATTTGTACATGTATTTACAATGGATTGCTGACAGCCAAATTAATGAAGCTCAAGCCTTGGCGGAAGAAAAAGGCATGGCAGTGGGTCTATATCGTGACCTTGCTGTTGGTGTGGCAGACTCGGGCGCTGAAACATGGGCCGATGAAGGCAACCTAGTGCTTGATGCTAGCATTGGCGCGCCGCCAGATATTCTAGGCCCGCTAGGACAAAACTGGGGCTTACCACCACTAAACCCACAAGTGCTTGAAGCAACGGCTTACGATGCGTTCATCAAACTGCTGCGTGCTAACATGAAGCACTGTGGCGCATTGCGGATTGATCATGTACTTGGTTTGCTGCGCTTATGGTGGATTCCAAAAGGTGAGAATGCAACCAAAGGGGCGTATATCTACTACCCAGTGAAAGACATGCTCGCTATTTTGGCTTTAGAATCTCATCGCCATCAATGCAGTGTTATCGGTGAAGATTTAGGTACTGTTCCTGATGAAATCGTTGATATTTTGGCTGATGCTGGCGTTCATTCTTATAAAGTCTTTTTCTTTGAAACGGCTGAAGATGGCGGCTTTATTTCACCGAAACATTACGCGGCTCAATCGATGTCGGCCTTATGTACTCACGATATGCCTACCTTGCGTGGTTTCTGGCACTGTGATGACCTGAAAATGGGTCGTGAAATTGGTCTTTATCCTGATGAAGAACAATTGAACGCTCTGTTTGATGACCGTTTAAAATGCAAACAAGGGATCTTAGATTCAGTCGCATGGCATGGTTACCTACCAGAAGGGATTGGCCTTGATGCGAGCCTAGTGCCAATGGATTCATATTTGAGTGAGGCATTACAACTTCACGTTGCCGCTGGTTCATCCACTTTGCTCAGCGTTCAGCTAGAAGATTGGCTCGAGATGGATAAACCGGTCAACATTCCTGGTACTGTTAACGAGTACCCGAACTGGAGACGTAAATTGTCGATGAACCTTGATGAGCTCTTTGGGCGTGAAAATGTTAATCGTATTGCTAATCGCTTGACTGAAGTTCGTGCAAGTGTGAGTAAATAAAGACTCACTAAGCCTCATTGTATTGGCTTAGTGTTATGTTTCTTTGTGATTGCACACAGAATTTTAGCGTAAGTCACTCAATGTAGTCATGGAGTTCGGTACACTGTACTCCGCTAGTATGCCCGCCGGTTAGCGGGCATTTTTTTACTTTGAAAGAAAGTTAGGTTAGGAGTAGGGATATGAAAATAAAAAAGCTTTCAAAACAAAAGCAGGTATATAGCCAACTTTCTCATGCAGCATTTGCTGATCCGTTTTCATTTTTAGGCCCTTATCTGGCTCAGGATCAAGGGGCGTTACGTGTATGGATGCCGGGTGCAGATAAAGTCGAGTTGGTGATAGAAAATCAACCTCGAATTGAGCTCGAACGTGAAGAAGATTCTGGTTTTGTATTGAAATCTGACAGGGATTTACGTTTTACTCACTACCAATTGGCCATCGATTGGGCTGGTACTGAGCAGTTGATCGACGACCCGTATCAATACCATAGCTTGTACGCAGAATATGATGATCTTCATACACCGAAGTCGATGTACCATCATATGGGGTCGCAATTTATTACGCTTGAGCGTGATGGTAAACAGGTCTCAGGTACGCGTTTCTTGGTTTATGCTCCACATGCACAAGCGTGCAGCTTGATTGGTGCATTTAACGACTGGGATGGCCGTCGCCACCCAATGCAGCGTCTTGATTACGGTATCTGGGGCATTTTTATGCCTGATTTAGCCGAGGGTACTCAATACAAATTCGAACTTAAAGGCCCACACGGTGAAGGGTTGCCACACAAGGCGGACCCTTGGGGCTTTTATGCCGAGCAATACCCTTCTTTTGCCTCTGTGACGTACGACCATAGCCGCTATCAATGGCAGGATAGCGCATGGCAGACTCGACCTGTATCAGAAAAGCGTAAACAAGCGTTGTCATTTTATGAGTTGCATGTCGGTTCTTGGCGTCGTAATGAACAAGGTGAGTTCCTAAATTATCGAGAACTTGCCGAGCAATTAGTACCTTACTTAGTTGACTTGGGTTATACCCACGTCGAATTAATGCCAGTTTCTGAGCATCCATTTTATGGTTCATGGGGGTATCAACCGGTAGGTTTATTTGCACCGACTAGTCGTTTTGGTACGCCAGATGACTTCAAATACTTTGTCGAACAATGCCATTTAGCTGGTATTGGTGTGGTACTTGATTGGGTTCCAGCACACTTCCCAGCGGATAGCCATGGTTTGGCTAATTTTGATGGTACACCATTGTTCCATGATCCAGATCCACGTCGTGGTTGGCATCAAGATTGGAATTCGTATATTTACGACCTTGGGCGCGAACATGTACGCCGTTTTCTTGTTTCTAACGCTTTGTATTGGTTTGAGCAATTCCATATTGACGGTATCCGCGTTGATGCTGTGGCTTCAATGCTCTACCTTGACTACTCGCGTAGCCATGATCAGTGGATCCCTAATGTCGACGGTGGCCGAGAAAACTACGATGCGATTGCTACCTTAAAATGGATGAACGAAGAAGTGTATAAACACTTCCCCAATGCAATGACCATTGCTGAAGAGTCAACGGCGTTTCCTGGAGTCTCTGCGCCGACCTTTATGGGTGGTTTAGGGTTTGGTTTTAAATGGAATATGGGCTGGATGCACGACAGCTTATCCTATATCCAAAAAGATCCTGTTCATCGCAAGTATCATCACAACACCATTACTTTCCCACTTGTCTACGCGCACAGCGAAAACTATGTGTTATCTTTGTCGCATGATGAAGTGGTGTACGGAAAAGGTTCTATCCATAATAAGATGCCAGGTGATGAGTGGCAGCAAACGGCGAACTTACGGGCATATATGGGTTACATGTATGGTCAGCCGGGTAAAAAGCTCAACTTCATGGGCGCGGAAATTGGCCAAACAGCAGAGTGGAACCACGACGATCAACTGCAATGGTTCTTACTGCAATTTGAACGCCATCAAGGGGTGCAAAATTTAACGCGTGATCTGAACACGGTCTACCAACAACAGAAAGCGCTATTTGAATTAGACAGTGAACCGCGAGGTTTTGAATGGCGTCTTCAAGATGCAGCCGATGCCAGTATTTTGGCTCATGAGCGTATTAGTGAAGCGGGTGAACGAGTGTTGATTATCACCAACTTTACTCCAGTGCCTCATGAAGAATTCCAGCTAGGTATGCCTATTGATGGTGAGTATCAATTGTTACTCAATACCGACGATGAAAAGTATGGTGGCAGTGGCTTTGATGTCTTGTCATCAGCGAAAACGGAGGAGCTTGAAAGCGAAGGGTTGCCTCAATCGTTGCTATTAAGAGTCCCACCGCTGGCGACCATTTTCTACAAATTGAACGTATAAATTTGTTCTATACCCAAACCACTTGAAGTTGCAGGCAGGCGGCAAGTGAGTTCATCCCCATGAGCATAGATAAACTATGTGATTGGAGGGAGCGAATGTAGCCAACACCGCTGTAGCTTCAAGTAAAAAGTGGCATCACATACAGTTTCTAATTATAAAAGATAGTTTAACTAAAAGGCTACGATCCTAAATTCGTGGCCTTTATTTTTTTCTGTGTTGTTGACCTCATGCTGAGCGGAAAATTGGTTTCGGATTCGATAATCGCCGTCAGGCCATATATAGAGCATTACAACGATACTCTTAAGTTTAACGATGCGCCTGTACTTTTCATGGATGCCGTTCATCCAACTCAATCAACAAAACTCAGCGATGGCTGGATCCGTAAGGGACAGGAAAGCTTATTGAAACAACAGGTAGTCGTACTCAAGTGAATCTAATCGGTGCTCTGTCACTGAAAGACATTAATGCAACGATCACAGATACTTATGAAACGATGGATAGTGAGAGTATTGTGCGCTTCTTTTGGAAGCTCAAGAAAGAACATTATCCACTAGGAGCAGTCTATCATCGGTCAGAGCTGGTAAGAAATGCGGCAAAAGTGCTCAATATAGAGCTTCATTACTTACCGTCATACAGCCCAAACTTAAATCCGATAGAGCGGCTTTGGAAAGTAATGAATGAGTATGTGAGGAAAATATTTATTTCTCCTCCAAAGCGACATTCATCTCTGCTATCAAAAGGTTTTTCGATGTGACACTACCAGAAGTTGCGGGCTCACTTGTATCCAGAATTACGGATAATTTTCAGCTATTGAAACCTGCAACTGTAAGTTGAACGGGCATTAATGAGAATAAAAAATGCTCACACGACTGGGGGGGAGGTGTGAGCCAAAATTGGCTTGCTATAAAAGTGAATAAGTACACGTTTACAGACTTGTACTCATTCACTGCACTAAAAAATAGATAAGCCAATTACGTGGGTAAACAGACAGATAATTGAGCTTAATTAAGCGATGACGTTAGCTACTTCTTTAACCAGTGCCGCTAGTTCATCCCATTTTTCATTGTCGACCAGATTGTTCGGGATCATCCATGTACCACCACAGGCAAGAACTGCAGGAATAGCAAGATAGTCTTTTACATTGCTTGGGCTAACACCACCGGTTGGCATGAATTTAATCGGGTATACGGCGGTTAGCGCTTTGAGCATTGCCACACCACCAGAAGGCTCGGCAGGGAAGAACTTCAATGTATCCAAGCCCATTGCCATTGCTTGTTCAACCAAGCTTGGGTTATTCACACCAGGAATAATGGCGATATTGCGTTGTTGGCAGTATTTTACCGTTGTTGGGTTAAACCCTGGGCTGACGATAAAATCAACGCCAGCATCGATCGCTTGGTCTACTTGTTCAGTCGTCAGAACCGTTCCTGCACCAATCAGCATTTGTGGGTAAGCTTCACGCATATTTTTCATGGCGAGAGCTGCTTGCTCTGTACGGAATGTGATTTCAGCACAAGGCAGGCCATTTTCAATCAGCACTTGAGCCAGTTTTACAGCTTTGTTTGCGTCTTTAATTGCAATTACTGGAACCACTTTAATGGCGGCCAGTTGTTGGTTGATCGTATTCATCAAAGAATCCTTTTGGTTACATAATTTAAATAATTGGCATTGCATCACGAGGGATAATGGCACCTCGATGCTGAATAACCGTGCCTGCTAATGTATGTCCAGCGACAGCTGATTGTTCAGGAGTTCCACCAGTCAAGCGTTTGGCTAAATAACCTGCGCTGAATGAGTCACCAGCCGCGGTTGTGTCAACAATGGTGGATACTGGTATGGTGGGGATAGAAGCTAATGTTCCATTTTGTATAACGTAGCAATCATCTGCCCCACGCTTAACCACAATTTCAGTAACGCCAAAGCTTTGGGTGCGTTCAATCGCTTGTTGCTCTTTAATGTCGCCATACAGCATTTGTTCATCATCGAAGGTCAAAAAAGCAATATCAGTAATACATAAAATTTGTTCGTATACTGCTTGAGTGGTTTCAACATTTTCCCACAGCGCAGGGCGGTAGTTATTATCGAAGGCGATTCTTACACCCTCTTTGCGGCAAAGTGTCAGGATTTCTATCAGTGTTTGGCGACAATCTTCAGGTAAAATTGCAAGGCTAATACCGCTGAGATAAATCATTTGATGTTGAGATAAGTTATGCACTATGCCAAGAATGGCTTGGTTTCTAAGCCAATATTTTGCTGCTGAATCATTACGCCAATAGAAAAAGCTGCGCTCACCGTGTTCATCGGTATCAATCGTATATAAACCCGGTAATTTATCTTCAGATAAATGAACGAAATCGGTGTTAATTCCTTCTTCTTGCCATATTTGCAGCATTTGCTTACTGAATGGATCTTTGCCTAGACCTGTAACATAAGATGTGGTGATTTCGTGATGATGAGTTAAACGTGAAAGATAAAGTGCGGTATTTAATGTGTCGCCACCAAAACTTTGTTTGTATAGCTCGCCATGCTTTTGCAGTTCGACCATGCATTCACCGATCACTGCGATTCTATTCACATACATTGAAATGTCTCCTAAACATTAATTGTAGGTATTATTGCAGTCATGAAATCATTTAACAATAACAATAAAAATAAAACATTGGTTCATTTGTGTGTGATTACGATCTTGATTGATATCGATGTTGCATTATTGGTCGTCTGAAACAAAAAAAGTCAACCGCAGTGGTTGGCTTAAACGTTCGATTTATTTCCCGATAAATGAGCGTTATGGAAGCTTACGCGACAAGTGTTTTAACATATTCTGCAATTTCTGCATCTTGGCAATTCTTGAAGAAGCACTCTTGGAAACGAGCACTACCAACGGCTGTTTTAACAAGTTCTTGGTCAATCGCACGTAGTGCATCAACAAAGTTATCTTTCGTTACTGCCGCTTTTACCCGGTTCAAAATTGCAGCATTACGTTGTTGAGGTTCAGCGCGCTCAAGTGGGTAACCTTCGCCGCGAGTACCAGTAAACGCTTTTTCGAAGATGTAACGAACGTTCAGTTCACCAGCCCAACCAAAGCCTTTAGCAAATGCTAGAGCCAATGCATTACCGTTATTGATTTGGTTAAATAGGAAAGCGTCAGAAGGCTCTAAACAGTAACCACAAACCACGCCTGGGTGTAAGTTAAGAGACATCATTGCGCCTTGACCTGTTCCACAACCTGTAACAACGAAGTCTACCGCTTTAGAGTTCAACAAGATGCTCGCCATAATACCTAAATGAATGTAGGTCAGATGATGATCGTTTTCATCGGTCATACCTAGATTAAATACCTCGTGGCCTAGACCGCCTGCAACGGTATTTAGTTCACCTGCAACCATCGCATTTTTTGCTGCTTGGCTGTTTTCCATCATTAGTGCAATTTTCATGGTGTTTCTCCTGCGGCGATGCCGCCTATCAATTTTTAATTATTCTTATTTCAAAAAGTCTTTACGCATTGGCGTAAAGTTATCAATCAGAATTCCTGCTTCTAAGCAGCGGCAGCCGTGCATGATTTCTGGTTTCTTGTACATAGTGTCGCCGGCTTTGACGATTTTCGTTTCTTCACCAATGGTGAATTCAAATTCGCCAGATAAAACGTAAGTCAGCTGTTCGTGAGGATGATTGTGCATTGTGCCAATCGCCCCTTTTTCAAAATGTACTTCAACGGCCATCATGTTGTCGCTGTGTGCTAATATTTTGCGAGAAATTCCTGCCCCCAAATCTTCTAAAGGGATATCTTTATTCAAAACAAACATGGTTTACCTTCCTATTTTTATAGGTTTTGCGCTATCAATGAACGTCTTTGATCTCGGACTAATCGATAAATAGTAATGCTGTTCATAGTTATGACCGTCAGCTCAAGTAAAGTGCCGCCAATCGATCCAACTAAGATGTTGTTAATTAGCCAGCACGTTGCACCTACCAAGAAGGCAACTCTCATGGCTATCCCTTTCAGCATAAAAATAGCAAATGTCCCAATTGTTGTTCCAACAATTGGCCACAAATCCCACCAATGCTGAGCTAGGTAAACACCCAACCCGAGACTGACGCTAATAAATAGCGCAGCAACATATTTTGAAGAAGTATAAATTGAGGTTGCTGTACGTAGTGCGGAAAGAAATGCGCTAAGCACAGACAACATTGAACCTAATAAAAAATAATGTAAGAGATGATTCAAGTTAAAAATGAACATAATGATTTTTAGCTTACGATCATCTTTTTGATAAAACGTGGAAATACCTAAGGCTAAACTCACAAATCCTAACGCTTGAGCTAATGATAATTCCACATTTATTTCCTTACATGAATGTCATGATCTTAGCGAGCTAACCAACCACCATCGACAGCAATCGTATAGCCATTTATGTACGCAGATGCTTCTGATGCTAGGAAAACACAAGGACCAGCAACATCTTCAGGTGTACCCCAACGGTCTGCAGGAATACGTTCTAGGATTGCGGCATTGCGTTCTTCGTCGGCACGTAGTGCCGTTGTATTGTTGGTGGCCATGTAGCCCGGTGCAATCGCATTAACGTTAATGTTATGACGTGCCCATTCGTTAGCCATCGCACGAGTGATACCCATCACGGCACTTTTAGAGGCGGTGTAAGAAGGCACGCGAATACCACCTTGGTAAGAAAGCATGGAAGCGATATTGATGATTTTTCCGCCATGACCTTGGGCGATAAACTGCTTAGCAGCCGCTTGAGACATGAAGAAAACGGTCTTAGAGTTGATGTTCATTACATCATCCCAATTCTGTTCAGAGAATTCGATGGCATCTTCACGACGAATAATACCAGCATTGTTCACTAAGATGTCAATTTTACCAAACGCAGTGATAGCTTGATCAATGATGTGTGGAATATCTTCTTGTTTAAGAAGGTTGGCTCGTACATCTAAAAATGTATGGCCTGCCGCTTTCATTTTTTCAATGGTTTCAGTTGGTTCAATATAGTTAACGCCAACAACACGGCAGCCTGCTTCTGCAAGACCAAGCGCCATACCTTGCCCCAAACCTGTATCACAGCCGGTTACGATCGCTACTTTGTCTTTCAGATTAAATGAATTAAGCATGATTTGTATTTCCTCAATATTGTCGAATTTAGTGACCGAATCGAAGCCTGCGCTCACTGAAGTTATGGTTAAGATAAATCAAAAAGAAATATCGCACAAATATTTTTGAAAAGCTGTTTTGAAAATATCGATGGCGATCGTCTTTTTGAACGTTAAGTCTGCGTGGTTTCAAATTTATGAAAAGCGTTTTTAAAAAAACTGGTTTACCAAATGAGAGGGGTTATAATGTTGGGAAATTAATAGTTATAACAGTTGTAAAGGAAGGACTATGGAAAAATCCACACAGCCTGAATCGGTATCCTCAGTGCTAAAAGTGTTTAGTATTTTGCAAGCACTCGCGGAGCAAAAAGAAGTGGGTATTTCAGAGCTATCACAACGTTTGATGATGTCTAAAGCAACCACTTATCGTTTTCTTCAAACCATGAAATCTCAGGGTTATGTTTCACAAGAAGGAGAAGCTGATAAGTATTCTTTGACATTGAAGCTCTTTGAATTGGGTGCAAAATCTTTAGAATATGTTGATCTTATCTCTCTTGCAGATAAAGAAATGCACCATATTTCTGAGCAAACCAATGAAGCTTTGCACTTAGGGGCATTAGACGAAAGCGGTATTATTTACATCCACAAAATTGATTCTGGTTACAATTTACGCATGCAGTCACGTATTGGCCGACGCAACCCACTCTATAGTACTGCGATTGGTAAGGTGTTATTAGCTGAGCGTGAAGAATCGTACGTTCGCCGTTTACTTCGCGATGTTGAATTCGTTAAGCATACCGAGCGCACACACGAAAACGTTGATCAACTTTTGAGTGAATTAGAATTAGTACGCGGTCAGCATTTTGCTGAAGATAATGAAGAACAAGAGCCGGGTCTTCGTTGTATCGCTGCACCGATCTACGATCGCTTTGGTAATGTGATTGCTGGGCTGTCTATTTCGTTACCGACTATTCGCTTTGAAGAAGAACGTAAATCTTACTATGTCGATTTACTGCAAAGTGCCTGCCGTAATATTTCTGGGCATTTAGGTTTCCGGAATTATCCTGTTTAATCAATTAAGCAGCTTGATAGCTGCTTTTTATGAAGCATAATCAATTATCGAAACAGCGCTTTAAAATGCGAGGTTGTTGTGGGTACATCGTTAACTCCAAATATCTATGATTTTCTTATCAGATTAGATCCATTTGATAAGCTTCCTCGAGACATTGTTGAGTCACTGTCTAAGCAAGTCAAAGTTCGTTACTTAGCGCAAAGTGAACAGATCGAATTTAGTGCGCTATGTGAAGATCGCTATCTTTATATTATCCACACAGGGGCGATTGAGCAGTGGTGACCAGATGGACAACTGCGTGCTCGTTTAGGAGAGGAAGATCAGTTTGGTTTACTTTCTTAGCGCCTTTGAAAGACAGCGAAGATGGCTACCGCGCGCAAGCCATGGAAGATTCTTTGCTCTACCTCATTCCACATAAAGTGGTGTTGCAGGTTTGTGACGAGCATCCAGACATGGCTCATTACTTTGCAGCTAAAGCGGAGTCTGAGCTCGGCGGTCAATGATGTTTGCCGTGCTGAAGAAAAAGGGCTGTTTTCCGCCGGATGAGTGAAATTGCTAGTGAGAACATCACCATTGTTGATTTTACCGCTACGATTCAAGACGTGGCGCGAAAAATGTGTGGTACTGGAGGCCGTCGTAGTCCTTGCGCGGTCGTAAAATCCGCTGGAGAAATTGTTGGAATTGTAACCGACAGAGATATGACATCGAGTGTTGTTACTAGCGGGATTGATATCTCTTTACCTATTCATCATGTGATGACACCAAACCCACAATTGATTCAGGCTGAAGACAAAGTCATTCAAGCGATTTCCATCATGTTGCAATACAACATTCGCTGTTTGCCTGTATTAAAAGATAAAGAAGTCGTTGGCTTATTGACCACCTCACATTTAGTGCATAACCACCGTACTCAAGCTTTGTTTTTAATCGAAAAAATCAAGTACGCGAGTTCTGTCAATGCATTAGCTGCATTGAAATCAGAGCGTCAGTCCATCTTTGAATTTCTAGTAGAAAGCGGTGTCAGTGCGGAAATTTAAGGCAGAGTTATGTCGATGATCATGGATGCATTTACTCGTCGCCTACTACAAATAACGGAAGCGATGCTGGGCCCCGCTCCTTGTGACTATGCCTGGATGGTCGCTGGTTCTCATGCTCGCAATGAAGTACATATGCTTTCCGATCAAGATAGTGCATTGGTGTTGGTCGACGATGCGAAAGCAGAAGATATGATGCATTTCAAGTAATTAGCTATGAAAGTTTGCAATGGTTTAGCCGCGTGTGGTTATCCATTGTGTGATGGTAAATACATGGCAGCTTACCCCAAGTGCTGCCAACCGCTAAGCACATGGAAAGAATACTATCGTAAGTGGGTTGCCAGCCCTGAATATAATAAATTATTAAGCATCAGTGCGTTCTATTTACGGCAATAGTGATTTAGTCGATCAGATGCAGCAGCATTTGCATCACTGTATTCAAAAAAATATGCACTGAATTTAATTATTGATTTAGTCCGTATTTTTAGTTTGGCAGGCGGTGGTTCGATGACTGGAACAGAAGATCGCTTTATCTTTGCCGCAGCTCAAGGAACGATGTCCGAAGATAGCTGTAAAAATATTATTGGCGTTCATAAATTCATAACCTAGGTGCACTTTACTCACCAGTTATAGGCGTTAGGTGAAGGTAAAGATGTCAATAACCATATCGAACCAAACACATTTAGTAGCTTTGAACGTAAGCATTTGAAGGACGCGTTTAAAATTATCAGTGAGTTACAAGATGTGGCGAAATTAATATTTTTGAAGGGGTAACGATGTTAAAGGCATTCAAGCGGCATTTTAACCCTTGGAATAAAGTGTATAAACACCACCAAGTGTTGTCCGAACAACAGCGAGGTTTAGCTGGACTCAGTCAATATCTAGGGCATCCTTTGCCGCCGCTCGATATTCGTTTATCTGAGCTTGAGTTTGTCGCATTCGATTTTGAAACCACAGGGGTGAATGCTCAGAGTGATTTCATCCTGAGTATTGAGATGGTGCCTTTTACACTCAATGAAATTGATGCTGTTAGTGCGAGTGAGATATTTATTAACCATGCACAATTAATCAAAGCTGAATCTGCAATTATCAATCATATTACGCCGAAAATGCTTAAAGATGGCGTCGTGATTACCCAAGCAATGGACAACCTATTTAGTGAATTAGCAGGGAAAGTCCCAGTTGTTCATGGCTCGTGTATCGAAAGAACTTTTTTAGATAGTTTTGTACAAGAGCACTTAGGAATGAAGAATTTCCCTGCTTGTGGCTAGATACGATACATATCGAAAAGCAGTTTTCCTATAAAGGTAAAACTGACAGTCGTTCTGGTTTCCAATTGAGAGACGTTCGTGATCGCTATCTGCTTCCTTCCTACTCTGAGCACTCAGTTGCATTTGATGCCTTGGCGACGAGTGAACTATTTACCGCACAGATCAAATCACTGTTTAAGCACCAAACCCCCTTGTTACATCAATTACTTTCTTCTTGAGCTGAACAGTAAAGCGGATGGAGTAATTATTGGTAGGTAAGAGCAAAAAGTTGCTTACGCTAGGCAGGTTATTGCTCAATATGTTTCATTTGTCATTATAACTCATTGAAATTAAACAATCTTAAGGTTGGCATCGACCTTGCTCTATAGGTGATGAATTTGCGCAAA